>JBEIUO010000007.1:0-16328 GCA_040374335.1 Phycisphaeraceae bacterium | reverse complement strand
AGGATCTTGCCCTTCAGCGGCAGGATCGCCTGGGTTTCGACGTCGCGACCCTGCGTCGCGGATCCGCCTGCGGAGTCACCTTCGACGATGTACAGCTCGCTCTCCTCGACGTTCTTCGTCTTGCAATCGCGGAGCTTGTGGGGCATGGAGCCCGAGTCGAGCGCACTCTTGCGGCGGGTGAGTTCGCGGGCCTTTCGCGCGGCCTCGCGGGCCTGGGCTGCCACGATGCCTTTCAGGCAGAGCCGCTTGGCCTCCGCCGGGTGCTCCTCGAGCCACGTTTCGAGTCCTTCGGTCACCGCGGCGGCGACGAACGATTCGATCTCGGGGTTGAGGAGTTTTTCCTTCGGCTGGTTGTTGAACGTCGGGTTCGGGAGCTTGACGCTGACCACGGCGATGAGCCCCTCGCGGAGATCCTCGCCGGTGGGCACCGGGTCCTTGTCCTTGATGATCCCCTGCTTCTTCGCGTAGCCGTTAAGCGTTCGCGTGAGGGCGACCTTGAAGCCCTGCCCGTGGGTTCCGCCGTCGACGTTGTTGATGTTGTTGGCGAACGTGAGGACGGACTCGTTGTACCCGTCGTGGTACTGGAGCGAAACCTCGCACACGAGGGCCTCGGCGGCGTTCTCGCTGCGGGTGTAAACCGGCGCGCTCACGGGGTTCTTGCCCGTCATGAGGTGCTGCACGTACTCGAGGAGCCCGTTGGTGGCGCGGAAGATCTCGCTGCGCACCTTGCCGTCCGGGCCGACACGCTCATCGGTGAAGACGAGGGTCACGCCGGGGTTGAGGAACGCGAGCTCGCGGAGGCGGTTCGCGAGGGTGTTGTAATCAAACGTCGTGTCCGGGAAGATCGTGGGATCGGGGCGGAAGGTCACCGTGGTGCCGCGCGTGCGCTCGGCGTTCGCGGGGATCGGCCCGATCACCGCGAGTTGGCGGGTGACGCGGCCGCGTTCGAAGCCGATCGAATACACCTTGCCGTCGCGGTAGACCTCGCAGTCGAGGTACTCGCTCAGCGCGTTCACGCACGAGACGCCCACGCCGTGGAGGCCACCGGAGACCTTGTAGGCGGAACCTTCCTGCTGGAACTTACCGCCGGCGTGCAGCTTCGTGAGGACGATCTCGATCGCGGGGCGACCGTGCAGATTCGGGTCCTCGTGTTTCATCGGGTCCGTCGGGATGCCGCGACCGTCGTCGACGACGCAGCAGGAGCCGTCGGGCTGGATGGTGACGCGCACCTGCGAGGCGTGGCCGGCCATGGCCTCGTCGATGCAGTTGTCGACGACTTCGTACACGAGGTGGTGGAGGGCGTTGAGGCCGGTACCGCCGATGTACATGCCCGGGCGCTTGCGGACCGCGTCGAGACCCTCGAGGACCTGAATCTGATCCGCGCCGTACGCCGTGGTGACTTCGCCGGGTGGACGGGGAGCCGCCCCCTCCGCGTCGACGTCCAGGCTTACCACCGGATGCGTGTTTCCTGCGGTCGAGGCTGGTGCTTTCGTGTCGGCCATGCGTCCTCAGTCTTCGGTTCGGGTCACGCCGCCCATTCTGGAGGCCGGTTCCATCCGGTCTCCCCGCCCGGGCGCGCGTCGAGGATCATAGCTCGCACGCCGCTCAAAGGCCCCGCAAAGCCCCCCGATTCGTCGGAGAAAATGGCCCCGTTTCGCATTTCGTTCGCCACCCCTTCGCGGGCCCCCGTCCCCGGCCCCACGCGGGGGCGATCAAGGCCCAGAGCCGCACTCTTCTGAAACGCTCCGCCAACCTCTTCGTATCATCCAAACTCCGAACAAAGTTCGACTTTGGAGACCGATGGAACCCCCTCCTCAACAGCCCGCGCACGCCGCTCACAACGCCGTGCACGCGGCGATGGAACTCGATGAAAAGACGCCCGTCTGGCCCGGGGCCAACATCTTCGGGCCGCTCGGGCTGCTCGGACTCTCAGGCGTCGTCGCGGAGCCCATCGTCTTCGCACTCAGAGCCTTCGGAACCCCGTGGTGGATCGCCATCGGCCTCGTCGTGGCCGCCTTCCTCGCCGTGCTCTGGTGGACCCTCCGCAACTGGCGACGCCGCAAGCAGGTCTCCGCGTGGGCCCGAAACCCCGGCGGCTACCTCAGCGACCCGGCCTACAGACTGCGGCTCATCGGCCCCGGTGAGCAGAACCTGAAAGTGCTCGCCGATCTCGAGATCGACGAGGCCTTCGAACCGCTCGTCCTCCGCTCCTGGTCCGACCACCAGTTCGTGCTCCACAAGCCCACCGAGCCCTACCTTACCCCGGCTCCCGACTCGGACGGGACGTTCAAGATCGTCGTGAGTTCGCTGATCATCATCGCCATCCTCGGCGGGGTGGTCGCACTCCGCGTCAACGGCCTGAGCTTCCAGAAGTCCCCGTTTCCGCAGTACCACGAGTTCATCGGCGCCGCGGCGTTTGCCGCCTTCGTTCACGGCTGGCTGAGCCCCGCGTTTCTGCGACTCTCGCCGGGCCGACTGGATGTGATCCAGTGGCGGCCCTTCCGTCCCGGGAACACAACCTGCCACTCGTACGACCTCAAGCGATGCCGCGTCATCGTCGTCATCGGCGCGCATGCTGCGAGGATCGAGGACCCCGACGACCCGACCAAGCCGCTGCTGTGCGTGCGGTGGCGGTTCCACACGGTGGATTCGCACGACTGGCCGACGATGCTGCTGCGAGCGGCGCGGACGAAGTACGAGACTCCGCCGCTGCCGCCGGACCACTTGGTCGGTTGACAACCCGCGAGATCAGTTCTGCACGCGGACGACGCTGACCTGCTCCGAGAGGAACTCCCAGATCATGGCGATGTCGGCGTCGCCCATGCGCACGCAGCCCATGGACTTCTGCTGACCGATCGAACCGGGGTCGATCGTGCCGTGCAGGCCGAAGCCCACGTGCACCGATGCCGCGCCCTGACCGGTCCAGCCGAGCCAGTACTCGCCGATTGGGTTCTTGGGGTCGTTGGCCTCGAAGTACTCGCCCGTGCGGGGGTTCTTCCAGGAGGGGTTCTTCATGCGGTTCTTGATCGTGAAGGTGCCGATCGGCGTGCCGTTGCCCTCGCCGAGCCCGACGGTGAAGGACTTCACGAAGATCCAGTTCTCGGGATCATCGGGGCTGCCCCAGAAGAGGTCGAGGCGGTAGTCACTCTTGGACACCACGGCGTGGAAGGGGCCGCGGACGAGTTTGAGCTTCTGGCCGATCTTGAGCGCGCCCGGGTCGCTGATGCCGTTGACCCGCATGATGAGTTCCCAGCGGGTGAGGAGGTCGCGGCGGCGGGAGATCTTCTCCAGCGCGTCCCCCGAAACTACCGTGTACTGCTCGACCATCGGGTCGCTGGCGGTGATCTTCTTCGAGAAGACCAGGTCTTCGTTGATCTTCGCCAGCTTCTCACGCACGGGCGGGAGGTCGCTCTTCACCGAGTCCGGGTGCAGCAGAGCCTTGCTCAGCAGCGCACGGGCTTCCACGAGCTTGCCCGCGGCCATCGCACGCTCGCCCGACTCCACGAGGGAACGCACCGCGCTCGACGACTCGCTCGCGGGGAGTGCGTTCGCCGGCGCCGCGCCGGGGTTCGCGCCGTTTGCGCCGGGGGTGGTGCCGGTGTTCGTACCGGTGGGCGCTCCCGTGCCGGATGTGCCAGCGGGCGTCGCACCCTGCGTGGGCTGGTTCGGGTTCTTCGTGACGTCAACGGGCGTGGGCTTCGGTGCATCGGGGAGCGAGGTGGCGGTCGTCCCTGTCTGCTCGGTGGGCTGTGGCTTGATCGCGTCGGAGAGCGGACCGCCCGGGTTGCCCGCGGGCGTCTTCGGCGTGACCGCTGGCGTGCCTCCCGTGACTTCCTTCGGCTTCTCGTCCTTCGGCGCCTCGGGCTGAGCGCCCTGCTTGGGCTTGCCCATGAAGTGGATCGCGCCCCACACCAGTCCGACCGCGGCCACCGCGACGATTGCGCCGCCGATGATCTTGCCGCCACCGGCGGTTGCCGGCTTGCGAGAGCCCTGACGAGCGGTTTCCGTCGAACGATCCATCTGCGAAGGCAAAGCCATGTGTGAATCCCTTCCCTGCGTTCGCCCCGTTCCGTCGGGGCTCTTATCCGTGTGTCGCCCGTCCTCGGGCGTCTTCAATCATTCTCAATCCCGCGTCGGTGGCGACGGCGTGCACCGCCACGTCCCAGTTGCTCCTAGGCACCGCCACGACGACCTGTTCCTCGATCCCCACGCCGAGGAACCGCGTTTCGGGCGGGAGCTCGGCGAGAAACCGATCATAGAACCCCCCACCCCGTCCCAGCCGTCCACCACCCGCGTCAAACGCCAATCCGGGCACCAGAACCAGCGAAATCTCACCCCGCCCCGCCTCCCGCGCCCCCTCCCCCGGTTGCCTGATCCCCATCCGTCCCGTCTCTAGCCCATCCTCCCACCGTTCCACCGCCGCGGCGACCATCCGGCGAGTCGCGAAGTCCACCCGGGGGCAGAAGACTCGTTTCCCCTGCGACAGGGCAAGGGTGCCCAGGGAATCGAGCCGGACCTCTCGGGGCATGGAGCCGTAGAGCATGACCCCGGTCGCGTCTCGCCACCAGTCGAGCCCCGCCACCCGTTCGCAGATCGACAGCGAGGCCTGTTCCCAGCGCGCACCGACCACACCCAGAAGCCGCGCGTTCATGTCGCGGCGGAGGGCAGCTTTCTGTTCGGCCGTGTTCACGTTCTTTCCTGCCGGGCGCGACGGAGGGCATCGAGCTGTGCCTGCATTTGTTTTTCGGCTCCTCGGTCGGTCGGGCGGTAGTAGGTTTTGACGACTCCGAGGTAGTCCTGACCACTGATGGCGTTGGCCTTGTCGTGGCTGTACTCGTACGCCTGACCCTTGCCGAACCCCTGGACGCCGCCGACGCTCCGTTCCGCGGCCTTTCGCACGTTGCCGTCCTTGAGGTACACGGGAACGGGGATCGTTCGCCCCTCGCGGACGTCGGCGAGGGCTTCGTCGATGGCGAGGTACGAGGCGTTGCTCTTGGGCGCGAGGGCGAGGTACGTGGTGCACTGGGCGAGGGTGATTCGAGCCTCGGGCATGCCGATGCGTTCGACCAGTTCCCAGCACGCGCCGGCGACCATGATTCCGCGCGGGTCGGCGTTCCCGATGTCTTCGCTCGCGAGGATCGCCAGGCGCCGCGCGATGAACCGGGGGATCTTCGCCCGCGTCGATCATCCTCGCGAGCCAGTACAGCGCGGCATCGGGGTCGCTGCCACGAACGCTCTTGATGAACGCGGAGATCGTGTCGTAGTGATCGTCGCCCGAACCGGCGTAAACGGCGGCCTTTTGCTGGATCGAGTCTTCCGCGACCTGTCGGTCGATGACGATCGGGTGCTCGGCGGTGCCCGCTTCGCGTCCGGCTTCCACGGCATCGCGCCGGGCGCTGAGCACGGCGACTTCCATCGCGGTGAGTGCGCGGCGGGCGTCGCCGTCGCACTTGACGGCCCACACGGCGAGCCCTTCGTCGCTCGCCTGGATGTTCAGCAACCCGTAGCCTCGCTCCTTGTCGCCGATGGCGCGCCGGAGCACGGCCGTGACCTGCGCGATGGTGAGCGGTTCGAGCCGAAAGAGCGTGCTGCGGCTGACGAGCGCGCTGTTCACAGAGAAGAGCGGGTTCTCGGTGGTTGCGCCCACCAGCGTGATGATTCCCCGCTCCACGTCGGCGAGCAGCACGTCCTGCTGGCTCTTGCTGAAGCGGTGGATCTCGTCGAGGAAGAGGATTGTGCGCTGCTTGCTGACCTCCAGCCGGTGGGACGCCCCGTCCACGATCTCGCGGATCCGCTTCACCCCCACGAGCGCGGCATTCTCGGATTCAAAGTGACGCTTGGTGTACCCGGCGATCAGCTCCGCCAGGGTGGTCTTCCCGGTCCCCGGGGGACCATGCAGGATGAGGCTGGTGATGGCGTCGGCCTTGAGCATCCGCCTGAGGAGTTTGCCA
Source organism: Phycisphaeraceae bacterium (assembly GCA_040374335.1). Classification (GTDB taxonomy): domain Bacteria; phylum Planctomycetota; class Phycisphaerae; order Phycisphaerales; family UBA1924; genus JBEIUO01. Next base: position 10,377 of record JBEIUO010000007.1, on the reverse strand, counting down.
TCTCCGAGCAGATGTTCCTGCCCCTGGACCTCGTCGAGCGTCTTGGGACGCATTCGCACCGCCAGCGGTTCTGCCTCTTTCCGCCGCTCCGCCCGGGATGTCGCCCAGAGATCTGCCATGACGACAGGGTAGTGCGGGCGGATTTCGTCCGGTTGCGACCTACCCTAACCCCCAATGACAATTGCCCTTCTTGTGCTCGCCTGGTCCCTTTGGGTGCTGGTGGCCAACGTGATTCTCACCAACCCGCGGGGCGACGTCATCACCGGCGTCCTCTACCACATCGCACGCGCGTTCGGGCTGATCTTCCACCGGGCCAAGGCCTCCGGGCTCGAGAACATCCCGTACTCCCGCACGCCCGGGCCACTCGTTGTCGTCGCGAATCACACCGCCGGCGTCGATCCCCTGCTCGTTCAGTCGTTTATCCGGTTCGAGCCCCGCTGGATGATGGGCAAGGACATGATGGACCCCGCCCTCGACGCGCTCTGGAACCACGTGGCCATCATCCCTGTCTTCCGCGACGGCCGTGACCGCGCCTCGGCCCGCGAGGCGATCCTGCACCTCAACGCCGGCGGCGTGCTCGGCGTCTTCCCCGAGGGCGGGATTGAATCGCCCCCGCATACGCTGCGGCCTTTCCTCCCCGGCGTCGGCCTCATCGTCGCACGCAGCGGTGCGCCCGTGCTCCCGGTCTTCATCACCGGGACGCCCTTCTCCGAGTCGATCTTCGGCAGCTTCACCAAGCGCGGCAACGCCGTGCTGGTCTTCGGCCCCATCATGCGATTCCCCGGCATGTCCGCGTCGCAGGTTAATGCCGCGCTCGAAGAGTGGTACGCCAAAATCAGCGGTTGGCCCAAGGTCGACCAGACGCTCTGGGAAAAGGCCGCCGCCGAATCCTGAGCCGTTTCAACCGGCCTTCTTCTTCAGCAACGCGTCCAGCCGCTGCTTGTGGATCTCGCGGTCGGGTTCGATCGCGATCAGGGCACGGATGTGACGCTCAGCGCCCGCCAGATCTCCGCCCCGCAGGCAGATCGTCGCCGCGAACTCGCGGGTTCTCGCGTCGTAGGGAGAGATCTGCGTCGCGCGGGCCGCCTTCGCGAGCGCACGATCCATGTCGTTCAGGGCCGCGTACCGCTTCGCCAACTCCACCGCGTACGTGGGCGACGACTGCTCCCGGATGTCCAGGTACTCGAGGTGCGGGATCGCCGCCTCGGGCCCCGCGCCCGGGATCCTTCCGTCGAGGTAGAACTTCGCCAGCGTCTGGTGCGGCAGCGGGTCAACCGGGCGTGCCGCGGCGTACTCGGTGAGCAGCGGCACGAGCTTGGCTTCGTGGCCTTCGCCCCCGGCCTTGATCGCGCGCTGCACCTTCAGCCGCAGCAGGTCGGGGTGGCCGGGGTATGAACCCAGCAACTCGTCGATCGCGGTGTCTTCGAGTGTCTCGCTGTCGGTCTTGCGCTCCTCGAGAATCTCACGCAGCGAGGGCACACCGGCCTTGGGCTTCATGCCCCACGCGATGAGCTGTTCGCCCGCCCAGGCCTTGAAATCACGCAGGAAATCCTCGCGGGAGGTCTTCAGTACCTCGCCGAAGGCGTTCTCCTCGCTGGTTCCCTTCGCGTAGAGGTCCATCAGGTCCAGCACGGCGCGTGGGCCCCAGCGTTCGATGATGTACTCGTACATCCAGTGGCCCTGCGCGTACGCGAGCGCGCGATCGGTCTGCCGCTTCGGGCGCGCGAACGCGAGGTTGATCGAGCTGAAATCAAAGAGCGTGTCCGTGTCGTAGGACTGGCGCAGCAGCATCGCGGTCTGGAAGTCCCGCGGCGCATCCTCAAGATACACCGCGCCCGCCTCTGTGAACCAGTGCGGCAGCCGGTTCTTCGTCCTCGACAGCGTCACGGTGTGCGTGAACTCGTGCTGCACCACGCGGACCCAGTCGTACACGCCCATCGGGTGCCCGGCGCCCACCGCCGGACGCTCCATCGCGATCACCGGCCCCGTCGCCGCGGCGATCGTGTGGATCCCCGTCATACCCGTGATGCGCACCGCGAACCAGCGGTGGTTCGGGTACAGCTCGACAACGGTTTTTCCCGCGGGCTTGTGGTCGATGCCGCCCGCTTCGGAACCGGTGACGCGGCGGTAGATCTTCTCCAGCGGCCCGAGCATCTCCGCCGCCACAATCTCGTCGATGCCGGGCTTGCAGCGCACGATGAAATGTTCGCTCTCGAACGATCGGAAGGTCTTCAGCTCCTCGAGCAGCGTCCGGCTGTTCTCCGCACGCTTGTTGAACGTGTCGAGCTTCGCCGCCGCGTTCAGCGCCCGCTCCGCTTCGTCCAGCCGACCCGCCTGCAACTCCGAAAGCCCAAGCTCCACCAGCGGCTCGATCCACCCCGGGTTCCGCTCCGCGGCACGCTTCAGGTATTCCGCCGCCTCGTCGTACTGCCTCGCCTCGGCCATCGCGTTGCCCACGGCCAGCAGCGCGTCCGCGCTCCCGGGTGACAGCACGTCAAACGCCTTCAGCTCCGCCTCCACCTTCTCGAAGTCGAACGTCCCAGCGAGCGCGGCGCACATCGCCGCCCGCAACCCGCGGTGGTTCGGGTACTGCGCGAGCGAGGGCTCCAACGCCGCCTTCGCTTCGGCCCAGCGCGACTGCCGGATCTCCGCGCGGCAGCGGATGATCGCCGCCCCAGGGCTCAGCGCCGGGGCCGCGAGTGCATCCAATCTCGCGGCGACCTGCCTCGCACCGTCGATGTTCAGGCCGTTCACCATCACGTCGCCAAAGAGCTCCCACGTGTGCGCGTTCCGCGGGTTGAGCTTCAGCGATTCCTCGAGCGCCTTGCCCGCGTCCGGGTAGTTGTTCTTCGCGAAGAGAATCTCCGCCTCCGCGAGGCACGCGCCCCACGACAGCGGCTCGATCTGCGTCCTGATCCTCCCCAGCTCCTGCACCAGCGCCTGGTACTCGCCGCTGCTGGGGCTCTTGGGCCCCTTCACGCGTAGCCGGATCAACGCCGCGCGAACGCAGTCGATGATCGTGTTCGGGTCGCCCTCCGAGCCCGCGGCCAGACGCGTCACCAGCGGTTCCGCCGCCGTGGCGGCCTCTTCGTACCGCCCGAGATCGAGCAGCGCCTGGGCCCGCGCCACGATCCCGCGCGAGGATTCCACACCCTCGACCAGCGCGAGCGCCTTGTCGGGCTCGCCCCTTCCGACCGCCGCCCAGGCCCGCAGTTCCGGAGCAACCTCCGCGTTCTCGAACTCGGCATCCGTGTAGCACCCGCGGGTAAGCGCAGCCATCGCCGTGCGCCGCGCGTCCGTCAGGTGCTCCGCGTCCCACAACCCATGCCGCACCGCGAGCTCCGCACGCTCGTCGTCGTTCAGGTAGTCCGCCGACATCAGCGTCAGCAGCGCGGCCGACGGCGCGGGCTCGGGATACGCCTTCTCCGCGCCATCCTGACCACTCGCGGCCTCTTCCGTGATGCGGGGCTGCTGCCCCCACACCGTCGCCGGTGCGCCCGCCAGCGCGAGGAGCATCAACCCAGTCAGCCAGACGCCCCGCTTGCCGCTTGTGCTCACGCCTTACTTCTCCTGCCCACGCGCGCCGGGGCTCCGGGCCCTGATGTCGACCCGCCAGTCGTCTCCGGGCGGCGTCGTGTCCAGGACCTTCGCGTCGATCTCACCATTCATCGACACGTTCGTCAGCCGAACCAGGGAAATGTCCTCCGCGCGGCTCACCGTCCGCGCCAGAATCGGCAGATATCCCGCGCCGCCCGACCCCTCGGTCTTCTCGACCCGCTTGTACCACAGCCGCACCTCGCGGAAGTCGCGTGCTTCTTCCGTGCCGGGCTTGGGCACCAGGCGGATCTGCTGCGTGCCGCTCACGTGCTCGCGCAGCAACTTGAACGGCGCATCGTCCTCGCCCTCCGGCGCGGTCAGGCCGTCCTCGGCCGCGAGCAGCACCGCCGTGAACCGCGCGAGCGTCTCGTCCTTCCGCTGCCCGATCGGGATTGGCATCGGGCCCTCACCGATCTTCAGCGGATCAAACTTCTGCCCGTCGCCCACGATCTGACGCTTGATGAACTGCTTCTGCGTCGGCAACTTCTCCACCAGCCACTGGCCGTCGAAGATGTACACCTTCGGCTCGTTCTCCAGCCGCTCGCCGATCCGCAGCCGCTCGAAGTTCACCGCGAACTTCCGCACCCGGGCGTCGCCCGCCCCCTTGTTGTCGCTGAAATACAGCTTCCCCCAACGAACCTGCCGGTCGCCCCCGATGTCGAACCGCTTGTCGTACATCACGTCCGCCGTCAGCGTCCGCAGCGTCTCATCCGCCTTCTCGAGTGCGCCCAGCAACTCCTCTGCGCCCGCGGCGTCCCCCTCGACCTTTGCGCCATCGCCCCCAGTCACCTTGATCTCCATCGGCACCGGCGGGGTCGTCTGAACCTCCGAGGGCTGCACCCCCGTCTCCTGCGCCAACACGCCCCCCGACATCCACGCCGCGCCAGCCGCCGCTACCAGCATCCACGTCTTGCTGAACATCACCGTGCTCCAGGTTCCCCGCAACTTCGCGCCGGCCGCCCTGACGTCCGGTCAGAAACAGGCCGATAAGGACGGCGGAACGGTATGTGGCCCCGGCCTTGGAGGCCGGTCTAGCCCGGTTTGGTTCGACGGCCCCCGGGGCCGCCGGTTCCCGGTTTCCCCCCGCACGCCCCCCTCACCCACCCCCGCCATGGCACGACCCCGTCGCTTCAAGATTGGCACGACTTTCCTCGTTGTCGCGGTGGTGATCTTCTACATCCGCAACCGCGACGCCCTCCGCACCATCTTCGCGCCGCGTCAGCCCCCGTCCTCGACGCCCGTTTCATCCCCCGGCCCATCCCCCAGCCCGCCCCCGCCCGAAGTCAAGTAGTCCCGCAGCAGCACCGCCGCCGCGAGGGCGTCACGCTTTCCCTTCTTGTCCTTGTGCGTCATCCCCGAGCGGGCCATGTTCCAGTCCGCCTCCACGCTCGTCAGCCGCTCGTCCTGAAAGTGCACGGGCATCCCTGTCGCCGCACCCAGCCTCGCGGCAAACGCCCGGACCAGTTTCGCCCGTTGCCCCTCGCTCCCGTCCATGTTCAGCGGGAGCCCAACGACCAGCTCCGATCCCCGCAGGCCAACGTGCTCCTTCGCCGCCGCGACGATCGCGCGCAGCAGGTCCTCCCCGCCGTTTGTTCCGATGGAAACCTCGATCACCTCGACCGGGCTCGCGATGCGCGTCACCGCGTCACCGACCGCGATGCCCGTCCGCTTGTCCCCGAGATCAACCGCCATGTATCGCATCGTGGATGCAGTGGGGGCCCTGACGCCCGCACGCCCTTCCTCAGGTCAGCTTCTCGTCCAGCTTCGCGTGCAGCAACTTCAGTTCCTCGGCCTTCGCCCGCGGCATCACAAGCGTCGCATCTGGTGTGTGCACAACGATCAGATCCTCGCACCCGAGCACCGCCACCGTGTGACCCGGCTGCGCGTTCACGACCAGGCTCTGCCTCGCGTTCACGAGGATGCTCGTGCCCTCGCCCGCCATCCCGTTGCCCGCGCGATCTGTCGCGACGGTCTCGGCGAAACTAGGCCAACTCCCGACATCCAGCCACTTCAGGTCCATCTGCACCGTGCACACGGAGAAGCGGTCATCCTTCTTCGTTGACTTGCCACCCTCGCTCACCGCCTCGCGCGCGGCGGGCTCCATTACGGCGTAATCCACGCTGATCTTCGGGAGCGTCGGGTAGATCTCCTCGAGCACCGCCTTGGACTTCTTCGTCCCCCAGGCTTTCTGGATCTTCATGATCCCGTCGTAGCTCTCGGGCTTAAACCGCTTGAGGGCTTCGAGGAAACTCGTCGCCTTCCACACGAACATCCCCGAGTTCCACGCGAAGTCGCCGCTCTCAACGTACACCTGCGCGCGGGCTTGATCCGGCTTCTCAACGAATCGGGCAACGTGGTACGCGCCCTCTTTCGCGCCGTCGATCGCCGCGCTCTTGCCCTCGCGCTTGTCGCGGATGGGCGTGCCTCGTTCGATGTAGCCAAACCCCGTCGCCGGGTACGTGGGCTTGATCGAGAACGTCACGAACCGGTGCGGATCGGCTTCGACCAGCCGGAACCCAAGGTCCATTCGCTCACGGAACTGCGCCTCCGGCTCGATCAGATGATCCGCCGTCAACACCGCGAACACCGCGTTCTCGTCTTCCTTCGCCAGCACCGCCGCCGTGAACCCGATCGCGTTCACCGTGTCCCGGCCTGCGGGCTCGCCCAGGATCTGCGCATCGGCGAGCGACGGGATCTGCTCCGAAATGATCGGGCGATAGGACTCCGCTGTGCACACGTACCGCCGCTCGGGCGCGATCAGCCCCTCCAGCCGCAGCATCGCCATTTCAAGCAGACTGCGACGGGCCTTCTCCCCCGGCCTCTCGATGAACTGCAGCAACTGCTTCGGCTTGTTGCGCCGACTCATCGGCCACAGCCGCGTCCCAGCCCCTCCCGCCATGATCATCGCGTAACGCATACCGCTCCAAGAGTACCCAATCCCCGGATCCGCCGTTCACGCCCGCTACACGCCCCTCGCCGCGAACACCTGCGACACGATCTCATCGGCTGTCGCCGCATCGGCCTTCGGTCCGCCTTTGCGGGCCCGCCACCGCTCCACCAACCCCTCCGCGTCCCCCCGCGTCTCACCAAGTTGCACCAGCACCTCGACCGCCTCCTCCTCGCCCGCGCTCCGGCCACCCGTCCGCGCAGGAACCACCACCACCGGCGCCCCACCGATCCCAGACACGATCCCGTGCTCGATGTACTTCTCGACCTTGCCCGTCAACTCGGCGATCACCGTCTCGGCCATCCGCTTGCCGATCTCCGGCAGTTTTGTCAGGCCCTTGGCGTCCTTGGCCCCGATCATCCCGGCGATCTCGCCCGGTCGTAGAGCCATGGCCCGCAGGGCTTTGCGGTTGCCGATCCCCTTGACCGTCGTGAACAGTTCAAAGAACGCCCGGTCCGTCGCGCGTTCGAACCCGATCAGCCTCGGGATGAAACTCGTCCCCTGCCCCTGCCCCTCCAGGTACGCCAACGTCGTCAGCGTCACCTGTTGCCCCACCCGTCCACCAAGCTCCCCCGCCAGATACGCCGGGAGCAGCACTTCGATGGCGATCGCCTCCATCAGGCGCAGCACCGCTGACGATTCGCCGACCGACTCAAGCTTCCCGGTGATGGATGTGATCATCGAATAAAAACCTTACAGCATCTCGGACCGTTTCGCAACCCGGCCCCCTTCCTTTATTCCGCTAACCCCCGCGACCGATAAACAGGGTAGCCGGTGTCACCGAGACGCCCGGCGTCCACGCGCCCCGAGGAGCCCTCCGTGCCCGACGCGATCAACGACCAGCCCCGCCTCTGGACCCGTGCCGTTCTCATCGGAACCCCCGCGACCTGCTTCGCGCTCGCCGCCCAGTTCGAAACCATGCCCGCCGAACGCCGCCCCGTCGGGTGCCTGCTCACCGAGCCCGCGCTCCGGCAGCCCCTCGTCGACGTGCTGGGCTTCGCGGAAGACATCGAACGCCTCCACCGCGCCGATCCGTTCACCTTTGCAATCGTCTGCCTCCCCTCCGGTCTGGGCGCCATGGCCACCAAACTCCGGTCCCGTCTGCGCTCGCTCGGCATTGAATCACGATGGGTCCCCGCGCTCGACGATGTGCTCGATGCGCCGCCCGCCATCTCCACTTCCTCCCCGATCGACCTCGTCGAACTCATCGGTCGCACCCCGTACGGCGTTGATCGCCGCGAAGTCGCCCGCACCATCGGCGGCAAACGCGTGCTGATCACCGGCGCCGGCGGCTCCATCGGCTCCGAGATCGCCCGCATCGCCGCGACCTTCCGCCCGTCTCAGATCGTCCTCATGGAGCGTTCCGAGAACGCCCTCTTTGAGATCGACCGTCAGCTCGCGCGCCGGTTCCCCGATATCCCCCGTCGCGCCGTGCTCCACGACGTCGTCGACGCCGACGCCACCCTCCGCTGGTGCGTCAACCTCAAGCCGGAGGTCGTCTTCCACGCCGCGGCACACAAGCACGTCCCGCTGATGGAAGACCATCCCTCCCACGCGATCACCAACACCTGTTCGGCACCAAGAGCATCGCCGACGCCGCGAACGCTGTCGGTGCCGAGCGCTTCGTGATGATCTCCTCCGACAAGGCCGTGAATCCCACGAGCGTCATGGGCGCCACCAAGCGCCTCGCCGAGATGTACGTGCAGTCTCTCCACCGCGCGGGCGGTTCCGCGGGTCGCACCAGCTTCAGCATGGTTCGGTTCGGCAACGTCCTGGGTTCCGCGTGCAGCGTTCTGCCCATCTGGGGCGCGCAGCTCGCCGAGGGCGGTCCGATCACGGTCACCGATCCGCGTATGACGCGGTACTTCATGACCATCCACGAGGCCGCGATGCTCGTGATCCAGTCCGCCGCCATCGACGCACGCCAGCAGCACGCCGCGAGCGTGTACGTCCTCGACATGGGCGACCCCGTCCGCATCGTCGATCTCGCGCAGCGCTTCATCGCCCTCAGCGGCTTCACGCCGCGCCTCCCCGACACCTCGCCCACCCCTTCGAGCGGACCCCTCATCGACATCACCTTTACCGGTGCGCGTCCGGGCGAGAAGCTCTACGAGGAACTCGCGTACGCGGCCGAGGCCCTTCGTCCGACGCACTTCCCCGGGATCAACGCCTGGACCGGTACGCTCCCCACCGGGTTCGAGGTCGCGTCGATGGTCTCGGAACTGGGCCTCGCACGCCACAGCCCGGACCGCGCGTTCGTGCTCGATGCCATCCGGCGCAACGTCCCCGAGATGCACATGCCCGACCACGCCGAGCCCAAGCCCGGCAAGCCCGTCGCCGCCTGACCCGAACAACCCGCGAATGTGGCCGGACTTGATACCCGCACGTGTCGCGCGGACAATGCTCCCTTGGACGGGATGTTCCCGCGCCGAACCATGAAGGACCGTGCACGAATGCTCAGCGAGATCGAAGCCGCCCGCGCCAAGGCGCAGGAGCTGCTCCAAAACCTCCTCGAAGCCAAGGGCAGCGTCGAGGCGGTTGGTACGCGCGATCTCTACCGAGTGGTCACCGGCGCCTCCAGTCTCGACAACGCCATCGACTCCGCCCGCCGTGCCGTCGAAACCTACGACCGCATGCTCGTCGAGCTCAAACGAGAGCCCTCCTCGGCCCCATCCCCATGACATCCCAGCCACTCACCGTGCAGTTCAAACGCCTCCCCCCCAAGGCCACGACGCCCGCGTACCAGACCGCCGGCGCGGCGGGTATGGACCTGGCCGCGTGCCTGCCGGATGCCGCACCTTCCGTGACCCTCGCCCCCGGTCAGATCCTCGCAATCCCCACCGGCTGGGCCCTCGCGGTCCCTCCTGGCTATGAAGCCCAGGTTCGCCCGCGATCTGGACTCTCCACCAAGCACGGGATCACCCTCCCCAACTCCCCGGGCACGATCGACTCGGACTACCGGGGTGAACTGAAGGTCGCGCTCATCAACCTCGGCCGCGAGCCCTTCGAGATCACGCACGGCATGCGCATCGCGCAGCTTGTCATCGCGCCCGTGTCCCACGTCCAGATCGCGGAGGTCGCCGAACTCAGCGACACCGTTCGGGGCAGTGGGGGGTTCGGATCTACTGGCGTCGGTTGAACGCTCACGCCGCGGGCCGGTGGATGCTCTGCTTCCCCAGCCACCGTTTGCAGTACTCGACCAGAGTCACCGCGTCCATCGGCTTGCTCGCGTAGTCGTCGCACCCGGCTTCGAAGCACCGCTGGCGATCGGTAGACAGGTTGTGGGCCGTGAACGCCAGGATCGGGCGCACCACCCCGCACGCCCGCAGGCGGCGGGTCGCCTCGTACCCGTCCATCTCCGGCATCTGCATGTCCATCAGCACAAGATCGAACTCTCGCCCTGCTGCCTGGGCGGCCGCGTACTTCCCGATGGCGTCTTGTCCGTTGTTCGCGACCTCAACCTGGCAGCCCGCGCGACGCAGGTACAGGGAGATCAGCCGTTGGTTGTCGATGCTGTCCTCGGCGACCAGCACGAACGAGCTCAGCGGGGCCGACTCGGCGGACCGCTGCTGTAACACGGCGCGAGCGGGTTCCGTCGGGATTTCGGTTCGGACCATCCTGCCTTCGGGGTGCGGTGCCGCGAGCTCGATGTGCACGCGTGTGCCCCGGCCCGGTTGGCTCTCGACTTCGAGTGAACCGCCGAGCATCTCCGCGAGGCGGCGGGAAAGCGCGAGCCCGAGACCCAGTCCCGGTCCCCGGTGGCCCGGCCAGTTGCGTCGGTCGGCGCGGTCCGCCAGCAGGGCGAGGCACTGGGGCGTCATGCCGACGCCGGT
>JBEIUO010000108.1:0-6991 GCA_040374335.1 Phycisphaeraceae bacterium | reverse complement strand
CTCCATCGTGAAGCACTCCTGCGACTACTGGACCGGCACCGTCTACACCACCAACCGCCGCGTCTGGGAGCACGACGACACCTTCCGCGAGTACCTCGTCCGCATCCGCGCCATCGGCATCGACATGGAAACCGCCACCATCTTCCTCGTCGGGTTCCACAACTCCATCCCCAAGGGCGCACTCCTCCTCGTCTCCGACAACCCCATGACCCCCGACGGGGTGAAGTCCTCCGCCAGCGACCAGCACATCACCCAGCGATTCGTCGCCAAGCACCTCGAGATCGGCATCGAGTCCCTTATGGAACTCCGCGACAGCGGCGAGTCCGTCAAGCACCTCCGCTACGAGTAACCCCCGCCCCAACCCCCGCAGGCGGTTAGGTTTGCGCTAGCCCCCCAGGAACTGTTACGCCCGGGCAACTCCCGCGTAGAAACGCCGTCTGGGGGAGGCCCGGCCGCTCAAAGTCCAGGATTGCGGCCCCTATCCTCGCCCCAGAAACCCGGCCCTCCCGATACCAAGGAATCAGGAACGGCCGCACACCCAGAACCACGCCCCCGCAGGGGCAGACACGAAAGCGGGCCGGGAGCCCGCAGCCCAACGAAAGGACCAGGATCGATGATGCTAACCAGTACCAAGTTCTCCGCCATGACCGCCGCGATGCTCGCCGCGCTCGCGGGCGCCAACCCCGCCGTTGCCGGCGGCCCGGAGTCCATCGACCGCGTGCCCTCCAACGCCGCGATCATCATCTCCCTCCGGAGCATGGAGAGCTTCGTCAAGGAGTTCGATGCCTTCGAGAAGGCCATGGGCCTCCCCGCCGGTGGGGATAACCCCATCGCCCAGGCCGAAGCCCTCCTGGGCACCAAGGGCCTCAACCCCAACGGCTCCATGTCCGTTGCCATCATGCCCGAGGCCGACGGTTCCGTCGACTTCGACGCCGATGAGCCCAACGGCCTCATGATCATCCCCGTCGCCAACTACGCCGACTTTGTCAAGGGCCTCGGCGGCTCCGGCACCGACGGCATCCAGGCCATCAAGTTCGACGAGAAGGACGCCTTCGTCAAGGACATCGGCGGTGGCTACGCCGCGATCTCCAACGTCAAGTCCACCATCGATACCTTCGACGGCAAGGGTGGCAAGGCCGCCGCTCACGCCGCATCCTTCGGCGCCACCGGCGCCTCCATCGCCGACCGGGCCGACATGGTCCTCTTCATGAACATGGCCATGTTCCGTGACAAGATCAAGGAAGGTCTCGCCGAAGGCAAGGCAGGCATGGGCGAAAGCCCCCTCGCCATGGGCGGCGAGGGCATGCTCAAGGCCGCCGACCAGATGTTCGGCTTCATGTCCGACTTCGCCGACCAGGCCCAGGGCGCCGTCTTCGGGGTCGACTTCACCGAGAAGGGCGTCAAGATCGACCTCGGCGCGCAGTTCAAGGAAGGCACCGAGATGGCCGGCTACTTCGCCAAGAGCGGCGACTCCGGAGCCCTCCTCTCTCGCCTCCCCAACCAGGCCTTCCTCATGGCCGGTGCGTTCGATACCTCCAGCGAAGGCGTCCGTCAGGGCCTCGCCAAGTTCACCGAGTTCACCAAGCAGATGCAGGGCGCCGTCCAGCAGGCCGCCGCCGCCAACGGCGCCGACATCGAAGGCATGGGCGACATGTCCAGCCTCATGTCGCTCACGGGCGACTTCCAGAAGAGCGACGGCACCGCCTTCTGTCTCGGCGCCTCCCCCAGCGGCATCATGGGCGGCCTCTTCACCAACACCTCCACCTACCAGAAGACCAAGGAAGGTGCAGCCATCCGGGCCGCCTCCAAGAAGACCATCGAATCCATGAACGGCAAGAAGATCGCCGGCATGAACTACAAGTCCACCTACGCCTCTGCCTCCGCCACCATCAAGGGCGTTGAAGTCGACTCCTGGTCCGCCACCATGGAGCCCGCCGAGGACGACCCCAACGCCATGCAGATGCAGATGATGATGGGCCTGGTCTTCGGCGCCGGTGGCATGGGCGGCATGACCGCCTCCGTCGACGGTGGCATCGTCTCCACCATGAGCCAGAACACCCTTCTGATGACCTCCGCCATCGACGCCGCCAAGGCCGGCAACGGTCTCGGCTCCGACCCCGCCATGGTCGAGATCCAGTCCAACCTCCCCAAGAACCGCATCTTCGAGTTCTACCTCGGCACCAAGTCCATCATCGACGCCGGCGCCGGCCTCATGCAGATGGCCGGCGGCGAAGCCTCCTTCGTCCCCCCCGCCAAGGTCTCCCCCGTCGCGTTCGCCGGTACCGCCGGCGGCGGCGGCATGGGCATGCACGTCTTCCTCCCCGCCGATGTCATCAAGGCCATGGCCGAAATCCAGGCCCAGATGGACGCCGGTGGTGAAGACGAACCCATGGACGACGCCGGTAACGGCAACGCCGGCGGCGGCGACCAGCCCCGCTTCTAAGTTCACTCTTCTATCTCAGTCTTCCCAAGGGCCCGGCCTCATCGCCGGGCCCTTCTCATGCGCTCAACACCCCGCATCCCACCCCGCGAAGAACGCCACCAGATCATCCCCGTCCACACTCCCGTTCCCGTTCACATCCGCCACCATGTCCCCGCTGTTCCACCGCGCAAAGTACGCGATGATGTCGTCCCCGTCCGGAGATCCGTTGCAGTCAAAGTCCCCCGCACACACCACAACCTGCACCGCCTCCGTCGTCACCACGCCACACGTGTTCGTCACCTCGCACGTGTAGCTCCCCTCATCCGACTCGTTCACCCCAGTCACGCTGTACGCCGCGCCCGTCGCTCCTTCAATCGCCGCCCCGTTCAGCTTCCACTGATACCCCGGCGCCGGCACCCCCGTCGCGCCCACCACCAAATCGATCCCCCCCGTTCACACACACCAACCCGCCCCCAACCGGCGGTGACGTAATCACCGGTGCCTCGCACCCCACATTCAAAATCGGGCCCGACGATGCCAACTGCCCGTCCGGATTCGTCACCTCCACCGACCGCATTCCCAGCGCGGCATCACTCGCGGCAGTCACATTCATCACCATCCGCGACGGCCCCGCGAACGTCACCGAGTTCACCGTCACCCCGCCCCCGCGCACCACCGCGCCCAGCCGGCTCATCCCCGCTTCGGTATCAAAGAACCCCGCGTCTCCGCTCGTGTCCCCGATCACCTCGATGTCCGCCGTCGTCCCCGGTGCAATCGTCCCCGGCGAACACGACACCGGCACCGCCGGCCCCGGCGCGCCCAAACGAAACACCCGAACCTGCCACACGTTGTTCGCCACCGGATACTTCTGGAACGTCCACATCGTCATGTCGTCCGCCGGATCCACGATCGTGCTCGTGTAGTCCCCCCATCGATTCCGGAACGAGTCGTTCGTGTAGCTGAACGTCGTCCCCTGCACCACCGTCGGCGTCCGTAGCACCCCCGGCGCATCCCCCGCGTACCGACCCGCCACCGCCACCGACAGCCGCCGCGCCGGCCCCGCCGCGGCACACCCCAGCAGCATGTGCCCCTGCCCCGACAACGCGATCGTTGGATAAAAGTAATAATCTCGCGACGCCGTCGGCGCCGTGCTCACCAGCGTCCCCGCCTGCACCAGCGTCGGCGTCGCATCCAGGTTCCGCAGTTCGTACCACCGCGCCGAATCCCGGTCGCCCGTCGCCGCCGCTTCGCCCAGCGCATTCGTGCGAATCGCGTGCGCCGTCATCAGGGACCATTCCCCGGTGTTCCGGTTTTTGAAGAAGCGAGCGTCGAACAAGCGATCGTTCGTCACCTCCACCGCCGCGCCGCTCCCCAGCGCAGGCACGTTCACCGGCCGCACCGTCGCCGGCACCGTCACGTTGATGTTCGGCCCCAGCACCGGCGTCGTATCCACGTTCGTCACGCGCCGCACAACCAGCCGCCCCAGCGTCGCGTTGTCCGAACCAATAAAGTACCCGGTCGTCGCCGCCGGATCAGGATTCGTCACGCCCCGCGGTGCATAGATCCCAGCTCCCGTCGCCGAGGGCAGCAACGTTCGAAACGCCGTCACGACAATCGGCCCCGTCCCCAGCACCGACGACTTGCGGATCACCCACACCGTCGTGTTATTGAACACCGACGAGAACATGTTGCAGCCCACGTACACGCCGTTCGCATCAACGCCAAGCGACGGATAATCCGCCAGCCGCCCAGCATCCGCCGTCCCGCCCCCGACCGCGTCCTGCAGAAAACCAAAGAAACGAAACGACGTTTGCCCCGTGATCACCGGGCCGCTGCTCACCGCCACCACAATGCGGTTCGGCGTCGTCGTCGTGATCATCACGATGAACCACCGCTGGCTGATCCGGTCCCACACCACGCGCGGGTCCGCCACGAACGCACTGCCCGTTACGCTCGCGAAGAACGTTGCGGTATCCGCGTTCAGCGCCCCGAGCACGCCGCTCTTGTCGAAGACCTTGATCCGGCCGTTCAAACACACCACCACCTGCGTCGGGCTCACATCCCCCATCGTGTCCGCCGGATAGATCCCCCCGCACTCCGTCTGGCTGATCGCATTGAAACTCAGCGTTACCGGCTGCGGCGAACGATCCGAATACGACGGCGGCCCCAGATCCCCCAGCGGCCACCGCGCTGTCACCGGCGACGCGGGATCAAGCACCGGCTCCGGCCGCGGCTCCCGCTGGTTCCACGGTCGATCCGGCATCACCGTCCGCCCGGTCTCGCGCGCCATAATCTGATCAACCGTCTCCTCGACCGCCATCCAACCGGTGTGAGGCGTGCCCACGACAGGCTCATCGCCCGGTACCTGAACCACATCGGCAATCGGTTGCGCAACCGCCGCGAGAGGACATGCCAGACCGGCAACGAGTGCGAGAGCGAGTGTATTCGTGGTCATGGAGTACCCTGTTCGGTGCGTGAGGAAGTCCGCGCCGCAGCGTACCAAAGCCACGCCCGACTTGCCGCCAATAATGACCCGTGAAAGCGTGGAAACCAGCACGGTCTGAGATCGCGCTCGATCGCCCCCGGATCTTGGGGATCCTCAACGTCACGCCCGATAGCTTCGCCGACGGTGGTCGTTACGTGGACCTCGCCGCCGCCGAGGCCGCGGCACTCGACATGGCCGGTCAGGGCGCCGACGCCATCGACATCGGCGGCGAATCCACCCGACCCGGCAGCGAACCCGTTGATGCCGATGAACAGATCCGCCGGGTGGTCCCTGTCGTGGAGCGGCTGCGCCGTGCCGGACTGCAGATCCCGATCACGGTCGATACCACGCTCGCCGCCGTCGCGGCCGCTGCCCTCGACGCCGGTGTCAACGGAGTGAACGACGTCTCCGCCGGGCGCGACGACCCGGGGATGTTCGCCGCCGTCGCTTCGCGCGGGGCGGGCCTGGTGCTGATGCACAGGCTGGTCTCTCCGCGCGCCGACCAGTACTCGGATCGGTACGCGAACGCGCCTCGGTACGGCGATGTCGTCGCCGAGGTCGCCGAGTTCCTGCGCGAACGCGTTGCGGCCGCGGTTGCTGCCGGCGTCGCGCTCGATGCGATCGTCGTTGATCCTGGGCTTGGGTTTGGGAAGACCGTGGAGCAGAACCTCGAACTGCTCGACCGCACCACGGAGCTCGCCGGTGGGATGCCGGTGCTCAGTGCACTCAGTCGCAAGTCGTTTGTGGGTCGGGTCTGGTTGAAGCGGGACTCGGAGCCGTCGGAGCGGCTTGAGGGGACGCTCGCGATGAGTGAACGCCACCTGCGCGCGGGCGCGGTGCTGTTCAGGGTGCACGATGTCGCGGAGCACCGTCGGGTGCTGGACGCGGCGTGGGCGTCGCTTAGGCGGTGACGTCGAGCTTTGTGCCGCGATTGCCGGAAGGGTCCGGCACGTTCTGCATGGCGGACTTGATCAGGGCGACGGCGGCTTCGCCTTGCTGCTTGGCGACGTCCTGCGTCTTGACCATCACGCGGGTGTTGATCTCCGAGGCAAGGGTGGCCTGGTTCATGCGGACGGCGTCGGAGACGGTGAAGTCGCTCATGAACTGGATATCGGGTGGACGCGGAGGGCTGGTTTGGGTTATTTGGGAAGTGGACCGTGATTACTTCCCCAAGGCGGCCCGCTTCTTCTGGATGAAGGCCATGTGGTGATCGACGTGCTCGACGTACATCGCGACCAGGTCCCCCAGGGTCACCAGCCCCCGATGGTTGTGGACGCCCGCGCGGTTGAAGGCCTCGGCCGGCAGGCGTTCGAGAATCTGGGCCGTGTGGAGCCGGTTGAGACGGAAGAGTTCGCAGACCGTCTGGGTGTCGAGGTCGTGGTACGTGAGCTTGTCGGCGAACGCCGTCTCGTCGTACGCGATCAGCAGCGGCTTCTCCTCGGCGGCGACGCGGCACATGCGGTGGGTTGCGGCGAGATCCGAGTGCCACATGTGCACAACGACCTGCTTGATGGACCAGAGACCGAGTCCGGGCCCCGCGGGGGGGGCGACGAGCTCGGCGTGGGTCAGGCCCTGGACCGCGTGGTGGAGCGAGCTGGCGCCGGCGACGTAACGGGGGAGGAGTGGGTGCATAGCGGAGAACCTCACAAGGCGCTGATGACGAGTGTGGCGACGATGACGAGGGCGAGCAGCGTGAACAACCGATCACGCTCACGGGCGAAAACAACCGCCGCTGCAAGTGTACGTGCGGCCGGGATGAACACCAAGAGAATCACGCCGAGCATCGCGATCGCGTCGGGCTTCGCGCGCAGGACGTCGGCGAGAATCCTCGCGATCGAGTCGGACTCCCGCGCCCGCGCGGCGAAGTTGCCGACCTGAGGCGGAGCCCCTGTCTTCACCAGGAGTGCGAGGCCTGCGAGCAACACCACCGCGGCGGCGATCGTGCCGACGTTCAGGAGTGCCGCGATCCCCGTGCGCAGCGAGCGGTGGGGGTCGGTGTGGTCGGCGGGCGGATCGGTGTGGGTGTTGTTCACGGGCGGACCCCCTTCAAGACCATCTGGACGCCCGCGATCGCGACCGCGACG
>JBEIUO010000693.1:0-2249 GCA_040374335.1 Phycisphaeraceae bacterium | reverse complement strand
CACTCCCGCGCATCCAGTTGGAAAGAGCCGAAGCCGCGCGGTCGGCCGAGAAGCCGGGGGCGGCCATCGCCTGCGCGAGCTGCTCGACCGAGAGATTTGCCCTCGCCGCCAGCTCCTCAAGTTTGTTGCCTCTGAGTCTCACGTGTGCTGCCCTTGCGATGCCGCGGCGTTCGTGCCGCGTTGATTTCGGAACCGAACCAGACTAGACCCGCAGTGCCTTAACCCGCCTCGATGCCTTCCTTCTTATTGGTGTGACCCTTGAAGGTGCGGGAGGAGGAGAACTCACCGAGCTTGTGGCCGACCATATCTTCGGTGACGAAGACGTCGATGAAGATACGGCCGTTGTGGACCTTGAAGGTGTGGCCGACGAACTCGGGGACGATCGTGCAACGCCTGGCCCACGTCTTGATGGGCTCCTTCCGACGCGACGTGTTGAGTCTGTCCACCTTGATGAACAACTTCTCGTCGACGAACGGACCTTTTTTGAGGCTGCGACCCATAGATCACTTTCCTGATGGCTCTCGGCGAGCCCGTGTGTTCAACCTGCCCCGGATTACTTCTTCTGGCCGTAGCGCTTGCTGACGCGGCGGCGGATGATGAGCGACGTGGAGTGCTTCTTGCGGTTACGGGTGTTACCACCCTTGGCGAGGACGCCGGTGGGGCCGCAGGGGGGGCGGTTGCCCTTGCTGCGACCGGAGCCGCCGCCCAACGGGTGGGCGTGGTGGCTCTTGGCCATACCGCGGGTGATGGGGCGGTGGCCCATGAGGCGCCAGATGCCGGCCTTGCCGAGGCGGCGGAGGCGGTGGTCCGGGTTCCCGACCTGGCCGATGGTGGCCATGGAGTCGAGGGGGACCTTGCGGAGTTCGCCGGAAGGAAGGGTGAGGGTGGCGTACTCGTCTTCTTTGTTGGTGAGCTTGGCGTAGGAGCCAGCGGAGCGGCACATCTGACCACCGCGACCGGGGATGAGTTCGACGCAGTGGACGTCGAGACCGGTGGGGATGAAGCGGACGGCCATGGCGTTGCCGATGTTCGGCTCGACGGCCTTCTCGCGGTGGGAGTGGATGGTGGCGCCGTCCTTGAGGTTGGCGGGAGCGAGGATGTAGCGCTTCTCGCCGTCCTTGTAGGCGATGAGGGCGATGTGGGCGGAGCGGTTGGGATCGTACTCGATGCCAACGACGGTGCCTTCGATCCCGCAGCGGTCCTTGCGCTTGAAGTCGATCTTGCGGTACATCTGCTTGACGCCGCCGCCGATGCCGCGGGAGGTCACTTTACCGCTGTGGTTCCGGCCGCCCGACTTGGGCTTGGGGGCGAGGAGGCTCTTTTCGGGGCGGGTCTTGGTGACCTCGGTGTGCATGTTCACCGAGGCGTTCCGGCGTCCCGCGCTGGTTGGCTTATAGATCCGGATGGGCATGGGTCACTTCCTTGACCGGAGGGTGAGCTCCGGGGGGTTCACATCAGAAGAGATCGATCTGGTCCTCGGGGTGGAGGCGGACGGTGGCCCGCTTCTCGAGGGGCTCGCGGACGAGGCCGACCTTGAGGCGGCGCCACTTGCCCTTGCGGAGCTGGGTGTTGACACCCGTGACCCGCACCTTGTAGAGCTGCTGCACGGCGTCCTTGATCTCGGCCTTGGAGGCGCGGGGGTCAACGACGAAGGTGTAGCGCTTTTGCTCGTTCATCCCGAAGGTCGACTTCTCGGAGAGAAGGGGCTTCTTGATGATGTAGGTTGCGTCAACGTTGGCGCTCATTTCGCGGCCTCCTCAGTCTTGCGGCCCAGGGGGGCGACCTTGGCGACCTTCGTGGTCTGCGAGCTGGGGCCGCTGAGCCAGGCTTCCAGGTCCTTGCGACCGATGACGAGGAAGCGGTGGTTGAGCAGGTCGAAGCAGTTCATCTGCTCGGCCGGGACGAGGGTTGCGCCCTCGACGTTGCGGCCGGCGAGGCGAGCGTTGTGGCTCTTCTCGTCGCAGTGAGGCAGCGCGACCAGCGCGGTACGATCGACCTTGATGGCGGCCAGGAAGTCCTTGAACGCCTTCGTCCGGGGCTCGCTGAACGCGATGTCGTCGATGATGCGAACTTCCGCGTCCATCAGCTTCGCCAGGAGGGCGTTGCGGTTGGCCTTGCGGCGCATCTTCTTGGGCATGGTCTGGTGGAAGTCGTCGCGGGTCCGCTTCTTGGAGTGGCCGTGGCCACCGCCCTTGAACAGGTTGGCCTTGCGGTCGCCGTGGCGGGCGTTACCGGTGCCCTTCTGCTTG
>JBEIUO010000703.1:0-2201 GCA_040374335.1 Phycisphaeraceae bacterium | reverse complement strand
GGAGCGGATCATGGTGCGTGCGGGTGCGTTGGCGGTGGGGATGTTGGTGGCGGCGGCGGGTGGGTGCGCGGCGTACGGGCAGTGCGGGACGTCGGTGTTGTGGCACGACGGCGGTACTTCGGAGGCGATGCACGCCACGTCGACCCGGCTGCACACGGCAACCGGGAACATGCTGATGATCTACGACTGCACGAACCCCGCGGCACTCGTCGAGGTGTCGCGGTACGTGCTGGACGGGAGGCCGCGGGATGTGGAGCGGGCGGGGGACTATGTGTATGTGGCGATGGGGGAGCGTGGGGTTGAGATCATTGATGTGAGCAACGAGGCGGCGCCGGTGCAGGCGTACTCGCTGGGGGGCGGGACGGCGAACGATTTGACGGTGTCTGATGGTGTGTTGTACATCGTGTGGGACGGGGATCTGCGGCTGCACGACGTCACTGATCCGACGGCGCCTGGGTGGCTGTCGACGACTCCGTTCGGGGGCGCGAAGTTTGTCGGGGTGCGGAATCAGCGCGCTCTGGTGGCGGCTCAGACAAGCCCGTTCACCGGAGAACTGGTTACGGTGAACTGCACCAACTCATCGGCGCCCACGGTCGTCAACACCATCCTGCTCTTCCAGCCGCCGGCTGCCATGGCGACCCGACCCGGCTTGCTCGTGCTCGCGGTCGAGGACTCTCCATTCGATAAGTCCTTGCACATCTTCGATATCTCCACTCCAGCAAGCCCGACACTGGAATCTACACGTTCTGTCACGGACGGCGATCTCGGCATGCCCCTGGACTTCGGTCAGTCGCAGGGCGTCAACATGCTGTACTGCCGCGGCGAGTTGGGGAGCCTCGTCGCGTACAACCTGGCGAACCCCGCGAATCCGACGTTGGTCTCCACACCGCCGATGGCGCGGACGGCGTCTATCGCGGCCAACCCGGCGGGCGGGGTCTTTGTTGCCGGGTATGGGGAAATGCGTGGGTTTACGAGCGACGCGACTGCGGGGCTCACGCTCGCGGGCTCGACGTCGCTGGGTCCGGTTGGCGCGGTGGCGACGCTGCGGAGTGGAGATCTTGTGGTCAGTGTCGCGGACTACGAGTTCGTGGTGTACGACGCGACGAATCCGGCCGCGCCGGCGAGGGTTGGCGACCCGGTCGTCGATTTCGGAAGTCCTATCGGGGACGCCGCGATCGACGGTGAATCGCTCTTTGTCATGGAGGGGTCGCGGTTTCGGCAGTACGACCTGAGCAATCCCGCGGCCCCTGTGCTTGTGGGCGAAGATGAGCTGCGAGATTATGGTTACGACCTCGACGTGGAGGGGACGCTCGCGTGCGTCGCGACGTATGACACGCTGGATGTGTACCGCGTGGGCGATCCGTCGTCGATCAGCAGGCGGAGTCGCGTGCAGCTGACGGACGATCCCGACGCCGTCATTCTTCGGGAACAGACCGCAATCGTGCAGACCGAATCCGGAATCCTCTTCTTCGATCTCGCCGATCCGAACGTGCCGGTGCAGGTGGGCAGTTGGCCTCCGCCTGCGGGGGGGATTCGCGACATGGTTCTTCGGGATGACCTTCTGTTCGTCTCGTGCTCCACCGGCCGAATCGACGCGGTGGACATCACAAACCCGGCGAATCCGCAGAGCCGCGGTTCGCTGGATCCCGGTCTGATGGGCTATCTGTCGCTCGCGGACTCGCTGGTCGTCGTGTCGCGGCCTGGGTTTTACGATGCACAGATCATCGACTGGGCGGACCCGGATTCTCCGGTGCTGCTGCCGCAGATCTTGCGGACCGCCGACACGATTCGGCCGGAGTGCGGCGTGGGGCTCGACGGCACGCTCTTCGCGTTGACCGCGATGAACGGGGCGGAGGTCTACGACCTGCCGGGGCACCCGCGTGTGGTGGTGCAGCCGCAGCAGACCGCGGCGTGCGTGAACTCGACGCAGGTTCAGTTCAGCGTGGGGGTGGCGGAGCCGGCGGGGACGACGTATCGGTGGCGGAAGAACGTCACGCCGATGGTTGGAGGAACGACGAGCTGGGGTACGACGATCTCGGGTGTGTTCTCCTCGACGCTGACGCTGACGAACCCGCGCGTGCAGGACCTCGCGGGGTACGACTGCGTGGTGACAAACGCGTGCGGAACGGCGACGACGCGGGTGGCGGCGCTGGTGCCGGGGGTGTTGCCGAATGAGGTGATCCCGCCGGCGGATGCGTTTG
>JBEIUO010000111.1:0-6957 GCA_040374335.1 Phycisphaeraceae bacterium | reverse complement strand
TGAGGACTATTTTGCTTGGGAAGAAGGGCAGTTAGAAAAGCACGAGTTAATTGATGGTGGCGTTTATGCGATGAGTGGCTGGGGGATTGGGCGGCGGAGGCGAGGAAGCGGGTGACGTCGGGGCGGGTGAGGAAGAACATGAACTGGAGGAAAGTCATACCGAGTCCGCGGGCGACTTGTTCAAGGGAGAGGGAGTGATTGAAAAGGAGATCGAGGAGGAGCCGGAAGGGGTCCTGACGGGGGCTTTGGATGTCGAGGCGAGAAGAAGTGTCCATCCACTATTACCCCCCCGCGGACGCTTCTGTGCGCACGGGGGCGTCTCGTCGGAAAGGGAAGGGCGGAAAGCGGAAAGCGAGAATGGGGAGAAGAGGCTGGTTTTTGGGGGGTTTTGGAGGGGGGTGGGGTGGTGAAGATTGTTTTCGGCGCGCACGAAGATGTCTTGTGAGGCACTTGGCACTAGGCACTGGGCACTTGGGAAGAGGAGTGTTTGACTCAGCACATGGGTGACAGGGGGTTTTGTACAATCGGGGAGGTTGGAGGAGGATCGGGGAGGGGGTAGTCCTGTGGAGGGCGGGGGGCGGTTTGGTGGGTGAGGGTCGTGGGTGGAGGAGGGTGGGGCGGGTTCGCTCGCGGAACCGGCTGCCTGTGGCCGCGGCGGGAGGAGTACGAGCTCCGATGGGTACGGCAACCTGGCACACGCGTTTGCGGCGCGCGACTCGCACTGGAATAAGTATCGCGTGGCGTGGCGTCGCGCTCACGGTGGCGACCGCGTGGCTTGCGCAGAACCTGAGGCAGGGAGATGGGTTTCATCGCAGGGGAGAGGGAGATCAGTACATCGGGAACGTGCTGACAACCATGAACTGGGGGTCCAGCATCGGGCGAACCCGCGTTTTTGCGGTCATTGATGAGTGGCCCCGGGCGCGTCCGCCTCGAATCTCGCCATCGCATCGGATCGAGGGGCCGCTGCGTGAGGCGGGAGCTGATTGCGTCAAGCTCATTGGTGCCGACACGAGGGTTGTTCAGATCGACTACTGCGGATGGCCCATGAAGTGCTTCCGCAGTGTCATGGCATCGGAGGCAAGGTACCCCAGTGGTGCGACTCGCAGCAACACAACCTTCGCCGGGGCCGTTTGGCTGCCTCGGGCGCCGCAGCGCGGCTGGGTCGATGGGATCTGGGTCTTTCCGTATCGGCCAGTCGCCGGAGGAGCGTTCGCGAACACGGTGTTCTGGGGGGTTGCCTGCTTGGGCGTTGAGCGGTGGATAGGTTTGCTTCGTCGGCAGCGGCGGTCGCACGTTGGCTTGTGCGCTGGATGCGGGTACCCGCTCGCTTCGGCGTTGCGATGCCCGGAATGCGGCATGGTCCCCACAGACCCGCATTCCCAGGACCCGCTCGAATCACCGGGCGAACGGTGAGTCGGGTGTGTTGCCGCGGATCTTGCGGGGGGCGGGGCGGTGTGGCGTCGGGGGTCCAACCGCACGCCGGAGACGGCTACCGGTGGCTTGCTCGCAGAGCCTCGCCGCGCCACCGGCAACGGGCGTGCGCCCGAAGCGGGCGAAGAGGGGTGCGTGCGCTGTGTTTCGGCGCAGCGTTTTGGCGTCGGGAGTCCAACAGCACGCCGGCGGCGTGCGGGAGTGCATCGGCTTGAAAGCCGAAGCTACTTGGGTTAGCAGCCGGCGTCCCAGCGGGCGAAGAAGGCGATGACGTCGTCGCCGTCGACGCCGCCGTCACCGGTGAAGTCGGCGGCGGGGTCGCTTGCGTCCCACGCGGCGAAGAACGTGATGACGTCGTCGCCGTCGACACCACGCGAGCAGTCGAAGTCGGCGGGGCAGACGGTCAGTGTCGCGGCCTGGCTGGTCGCGGTGCCGCAGCGGTCGGTGACGACGCAGTCGAAGCTGCCTGGCTGGAGGGCGCCAGCGAGGACGAGGCCGGGGGTGAGGGCTGTGGGGTTGTCTTGGCCAGAGATCGCCATGCCGTTTCGGCGCCACTGGTAGCTCGCTGGGCCGGTTGCATCGACCGCGAGCATGAACTGGACGACGTCGTTTCGGCCGCAGGTCAGGACGTCGGTGGGTTGTGCGGTCACGCTGGGAGCACCGCAGGGGACCGGACGCCAGAGCCAGACGCCGTTGAACTGGGGGATGGTGTTGATGGCGGCCTGGCCGGTCACGCAGAGTGCGCCGTCGAAGACGGGGTACTGGGCGCTTGCCGCGCCGAGGATGGCGTTTCCCTCGGTCCCGCGTGTTGACGTCCAGCCGCTGACGTAGAGGTAGCCGCCGAAGGTGGTGTAGTAGGACCAGGTGGGGCTGATGACGCCGCCGTCGAGCATGGAGAGGCCGGAGAGGACGTAGGCGGGGCCGCCGACGCAGCCGAGGTCCGCGATTTCGGGGGCGAAGAGGGCGAAGAACTCCTGGACTTCGGCCTGGCTGGCCCAGTACCAACCGGTGAGATCGCGGCCGGAGGCGGTGCCGGCGCAGGGTCCGGAGCCGTCGGTGGGGCAGACGCTGGCGACCTGGGACCAACTGATGCCGGTGGTGGTGGTGACCTGTCGCCATTCGCGGCCGGTGCCGTCGTTGTACCCCTGGGCGGAGGCGACCGTTGCCGCGACGGTGAGGGTGACTGCCATCAAACCGCCAGTGAGTTGCGTGCGCATGGTTGGAAGCTCCCGAGAGGCCCGGCGTCGGCGCGCACGATCGGCGCGTCCGTTGCTCGCCATGCATGCGACGGACGTGGTGTGGGGGTTTCAGCAATCTGAGAAATCGGGCGTCAGGAGCATCCGCAGGCGCGGCGGTCTTCGCCGCGGTCGCAGGCGGGGCGGGCTTCGAGGCCGGCGAGGGCGATGGCGGGGAGGTGGCGGCGGAGGCGGACGAGTTCGCGGTGGAGGACGGCGCGGTAGTGGGCGAGGCGGCGGTCGGGGTCGTCGAGCATGCCGCCGAAGGTGCGGGAGAGGTCGTTGTAGATCAGTTTGACGGGGAGTTCGCGGACGCGGAGCTTGGCGGCGGCGGCTTGTGCCCAAAGCTGCATAGGGAACGCATATCCGTTCTCACTGAGATCGAGGCGGGCGAGGGCTTCGACGCGGTGGGCCTTGAAGCCGCAGAAGGCGTCGGTGAGTTCGAGGCCCATGGCGGCGCCGAGGCGGTCGTTGATTTCGGCGGTGATGAGGTGGTTGATGCGGCGGCGGTCTGGGGGCGGGGTGTCGTTTCCGGCGACGACGGACATGTAGCGGGAGCCGCTGACGATGTCTGCGTCGCCTCGGTCGGCGGCGGCGAGGAAGAGGGGGATTTCACCGGGCTCGTGCTGTTCGTCGCAGTCCATGGTGACGAGGAGGTCGTAGCGTTCGTGGACGGCGTAGGCGAAGCTGGCGCGGATGGAGTGTCCGTAGCCGACGTTGCGGGGTTGGCGGATGAGGGCGATGCCGCGTTCGTTGGCGAGGATCGAGGGGGTGGCGTCGGTGGAACCGTCGTCGATGACGAGGATGTCGTGGCCCTGCTCGCGGACGCGGCGGAGGACGCCCGACAGGTACTTTTCCTCGTTGTAGACCGGAATGGCTACCAAAGTTCGCACGCTGGACCTCACTTTCCGGGCGATCCGCGATCATGGCGGTTCGCCGTTGCTTGGTTTGGGCGGGGCACGTCGTGGCCTCGCCTGACTGTTCACCGTCGCAGTTTGGCCCCGAGGGATTCTCGTTCCTTGCTCAGCTTTCGAAGCCGCGACTGCCACCCTTCGATATCCCCCATTTCGGGCACCTGTTCGAGTCGTTTGGAGGCGGCTTGGAGCGATCGCTCTGCCTCTTCTAGGGACTGTGCTGCGCTGTCGGGGGACAACCGGAAGTCACCGGTTCGATGCTCGATCGTCTCTGGGGGGTTCAGGGATTCACGGACGCGCTGGAGCAGGAAGCTGATGTGGGTCAGTTCGAGCTCGAGTTCGCGGCGGAACTCGGCGGCGCCGACGGGTTCTTGGGCTTCCTCGACGACCTTCAGCGGCTTGACCCCGAACAACCCCTGGTCTTTCTTGTCGCAGGGGGAGAGGCCGAGGCGCTCGAGGGCGTCCCAGCGGATTTCGACGCCGTCGTCGGTTGAGAGGGGGAGGCCGCTCACGGGGGAGGTCACGGCGGGTTGCCAGGGTTCGATCTGGCCTTCTTGCATCACGAACGCGCGGCCTGGGGCTCCCATGAGGACGGGGGCGAGGTCCTCGTCGATGCCGCGGAGCTTGAGGCGGGGGGCGAGCCATGCGGCGGCTTCGGCGCGGCGGATGTCGGCGCGGATGCGGTCGTCGTCGGAGGGGGGGAGGTCGGGTTGGGAGCGGAAGGTGAGGCCGTCGGGGATGCAGGCTTGGTCGGCGATGAGGGCGAGGGCGAGGGCTGAGGGGTGGAGGGGTTCTGGGGTGAAGGGGAGGATGACGAGGAGGCGGCACTTGCGGTCTTTGGCGAGGCGGATGAACTCGTGGGCGGTTTGGGTGGTGGCTTGGCGGGGGGAAAGCTCGACGACGGCGACGGCGTCTTGGGCGAGGGCGAGTTCGAGGGCGTTGGCGAAGGCCTTGGCGCCGGCGCTGGTGTCGAGGTCACCCTTGAGGGTGGTCTTGAACGCGCGGATGGGGCGTGTGGCTTCTTGGGCGTGGGCGACGAGCGGCAGGGCGGCGAGTGTTGCCGCGAGAGCACGGAAGAGACTCCCCTCCATCTGATGGTCCTCCGGGTGGTCTAGAGCGTGAGGGTTTTGCCGAACTCACCTTGTTCGAAGACGTGGGCGTGATCGCCATCGACGGTCAGCGAGATGGTGTGACCGGTGGCGACGCCGGCGCGGGCGGGGAGGCGGGCGACGGCGTGGGTGCAGGTTGGGGTTGAGAACGAGACGTCCATGGTGTCGCCGAGGGGTTCGACGACTTTGACGGTGACGCGGGTGCCGGCGTCTGGGGATTCGCGCATGAAGGTGGGACGGAGGCCGAGGACGAGGGGCTTTCCGGCGTGGGGGAGGAGCTTGCGGGCGCGGTCGCCTCGGAAGTGCACGCGGATGGCGCCGGGGCCGTCGGATTCGGCGAAGAGGACGCTGTCGCCCTCGGCTTTGAGGGTGCCGTCGAAGAAGTTCATGGGCGGGGTGCCGATGAATCCGGCGACGAAGCGGTTGACGGGTTGCTGGTAGACGGTGAGCGGGGCGTCGGCCTGCTGGATGAGACCGTTGCTCATGACGACGATGCGGTCGCCGAGGGTCATGGCTTCTTCTTGGTCGTGGGTGACGTAGACGGTGGTGGTCTTGAGGCGTTGGTGGAGGGCTTTGAGTTCGGCGCGGGTGGTGACGCGGAGTTTGGCGTCGAGATTGGAGAGGGGCTCGTCGAAGAGGAAGGCCTTGGGTTCGCGGACGATTGCGCGGCCGACGGCGACGCGTTGCTTCTGACCGCCGCTGAGTTCCTTGGGCTTGCGTTCGAGGAGGGGCTCGATTCCGAGGATCTTGGCGGCGTCGCGGACGCGGCGTTCGATTTCGTCCTTGGGGAGGCCGCGGAGTTTGAGGGCGAAGGCCATGTTTTTGTAGACGGTCATGTGGGGGTAGAGGGCGTAGTTCTGGAAGACCATGGCGATGTCACGGTCTTTGGGGTGGACGTCGTTGACGACGCGATCGCCGATGGCGATTTCGCCGTGGCTGACGTCCTCGAGGCCGGCGATCATGCGGAGGGTCGTGGACTTTCCGCAGCCGGAGGGGCCGACGAGAACGACGAACTCACCGTCCTTGATCTCGAGGGAAGAAGACCGGACGGCCTCGAAGCCGTTGGGATAGACCTTTCGCACGTTTCGGAGCGTGACCTGCGCCATAGGCCCACAGTGTACACGGTCGGCGGGGGTGTTCCGTAGCTCAGCCGCCGTCGGGCCGCGGGTCCTGGGGTTGCCCGTCCGGTTGTGATGAGGCCGGGGGTTCGGGGGTTGGGTCGGGGGGGAGCTCGGCCGCGGCGGGGAAGGGATCGGGGATTGGCGTCAGGCCGAGGGCTGTGCGCTCGCGGTTTTCCTCGGCGAGGGCTTCGGACCAGGACGGGGCATCGAGGAGCATCGTTGATCCGTCGGATTGACCGACGACGACGGTCGGGGGGAGCGTGGTGGACGTGCGGTCCTTCTGCACGAAGATCCAGCGGACGGCGGCGTTCTCGACATCGATGCCCTGGTAGAAGAAGAGGTAGTCACCCAGGGCCATCAAGCCACCGGCGTCGCGGTCGGCCTTCTGGCGTTCGAACTTGACGAGCAGGGACTGGTCCTCGGCGGAGAGGAGCGGGAACTCTTCGAGCCGGCGGTTGCCGACGAGGACCTGGCTGTCCATGGTGCTCAGGCGGTCGAGCATGAGATCACCGGGGCTCATGAAGTACCCGTCGGCGAGCGCGGCGGGGTGGTCGGGCCACTGTCCCTTCTCGGAGCGGTACCGGGTGATCGCCTCGATGACGACGAGGGCTTCCGCTTGATCAAACTGGGCACCGGCGGTCGGGGGCGGGGGCACCCAACCGGGGATGGTGCCGGCACCTCGGCCCATCGCGGGCATGGCGAGGGCACCCATCACGAGCGCGGCGAACAGGGCGATTGTGGCGAGGATGAAGAGCCCGGGCGCGAGCACGATGCTGGCGACGGCGCGCCCCGGCGTGCGGGGGTGGACCTTTGAGAACATGATGGCGGCGGAGATGATCTGCCAGAGGTACCCGAGCGCGGAGGAGTATTGCCCGATGCACGGGATCCAGCCGAGGGCGCCGCACCCGGAGGAGTAGCAGATTGTGGCGAGGGTGATGCGGAAGGGACGACGGTCGCAGCCCATGACGATGCAGAGGACGTGGGTGAGGGCGGCCCAGACGAACGTCGAGATGAACCACGCGAGGACCCCGAGCAGCACGACGATGACACCACCGATGGCCATGAATCCGGTCATCGCCGCGGGCGGCGGGCCACCGGCTCCACCGGCGGCCCCGAGACCTCCGCCCATCCCGGCAACGAAGAGGAC
>JBEIUO010000067.1:0-8115 GCA_040374335.1 Phycisphaeraceae bacterium | reverse complement strand
CGGCCGCTTCGACATCATCGTCGACATGCCCATCGAGAGCTACATCCCAGGCGTCCTCACCCACGAGCTCTTCCCCGATTGGCCCCGCCAGACCTTCGAGGCCCAGGCCGTTGCCTCCCGCACCTACGCACTTCACGAACGCGAGCGCGCCCGCTCCGACGTCCGGCAGTTTGACCTCGAATCCAGTGATGCCGACCAGGTCTTCGGCGGACAAGCCAAGAGCCTCAAGGCCGCCGAAGCCGTCCGCGCCACCCGCGGGCAGATCATCACCTACAACGGTCGCCTCATCCGCGCGTACTTCTCCAGCCAGTGCGGCGGCCGCCCCGCCTCCGCCCGATGGGCGTGGTCCGGCGAGAAGGAGTACTCCTTCAACGAGGCCAAGCCCCTCCAGGGCTCCAAGCGCAAGGCATACTGCCAGCAATCCCCCCTCTACCGCTGGAACGTCACCCGCAGCGACGACGACGTCACCCAACGCCTCCGCGCCTACGGCCGATCCATCAAGGCCGACTTCGGAACCGTCCAGCGCATCCGCGAAATCGCCGTCACCGAACGCAACGAGGCCGGACGCCCCAACCGCTACCGCGTCACCGACGTCACCGGCGCCACCTACGAACTCTCCCCCGAGCAGATCCGCGTCGGCACCAACTACTCCGCACAGTCCCTCGCCCCCATCTCCAAAGAGACCCGCATCAACAGCGGCGACGTCGACGTCGAAGTCTGGGCCAACCAGATCCGCTTCCACGGTCGCGGCTGGGGCCACGGCGTCGGCATGTGCCAGTACTGCGCCAAAGGAATGGCCCAGCAAGGCATGGACTGGCCCGGCATGATCGCCGAGTTCTACCCCGGTGCAAAGGTCAGCAAGGCCTACGAATGACCGCCCCTTCCGCCGCGACCGCATCCGTCGCTGCATCGCTCGGCCTCCCCGCCCGCTACGCCTTCCTCATCCCGCTGATCTTCGGTACCTGCGAGGGCCTTGGCAGTTCGCCCGAAGCCACCATCGCGCTCCTGCGTCGCGCCGGGATCGGCAGAGACTCCCGCGTCCTCGAGCTCGCCTGCGGTAAGGGCGTCTGCGCCGTCGCCATCGCCCAAGACCTGCACGCCACCGTGCGAGGGATCGACGCCTGCGAGTCATTCATCGAGGTAGCCAAGGAACGCGCCGCCAACTCCGGGCTCTCCCGCCGGTGCCGCTTCGAGGTCCGCGACATCCACGACCTCGGCCGTCCCGCGGCTCGCTCCGACGCCGTGGTCATGATCGGCCTCCTTGGGCACGAGTCCGCCCCCCCACTTCTCCGCGCTTGGACCCGCCCGGGCGGGGTTTACCTCTTCGACGACGCCACCCCGCGCACCCTCGGCGAACCTCGCGACCTCATCCGTGCCGCGGTCGAACCACTGGGCGACACCCTGATCGGCGGCCGCGAAATCCCCGCGTCCCAGCTCCGCGCCCGGATCCGGCGCGACCTGGACCGTGTCCGCCTGGGCACGCGCTGCGCCGCCGACACCTTCCCACGGCTGCGGCGCGGGCTCGACCACTGGTTCGACGGGTTCGCCCGGGCCTCGCGCCAGCTCGCGGCCGGCTTCCGAACGGGCACATGGCTGATCCGCAAAGGGGGCTAAGTGCCCGGACACTCGGATTTTGACGCGACCCCCCAACCCCACGCCCGACAGGGGGCCTCGCACTCGAAAACGGGCAACTCCACCCCTCCCCGGGTCGTAGGTTCGACAGGAGGGTGCCGCCGGAGGGGCGGCACCCGAACATAGCAGGAACAGGGTTAGTCTCTGGGACACATCGTCTACAATCGAGGTATGAAGATGAAGCTTCTCGTGGCCGCGGTGACGGCGGGGGTTGTGATGTGCGCCGGGGGCGCGTTGGGTCAGCCCCAAGCGGGCGAAAGGCCCGCGATGCGCGAGCTCTCCGGGTCTTCCGGTCCATCCGACGCGGTGCGGGCGTTCGCCGGCATCAAGGCGGTGACCCGCCCGAGCCAGGACGCCACGATGGGCTTCCAGTTGCCCACCCAGATCATCAAGATCTTCGTGCGGGGCGGCCAGGCCGTGAAGGCCGGTGACCCGCTCATCCAGGGCGACGACGCCGAGGATAATGCGCTGCTCGATCTCCAGAAGATGCGGGCCGAGACCGAAGTCCCCATCAAAGCCGCCGCCAAGGCCCGCGACCTTGCCCTCCTCGAGTTCCAGCGCACCCAGGACGCCTTCAACCTTCGCGCCAGCAACCAGCAGGAGTTCGACCGCGCCAAGCTCACGTGGGAACGGGCCGTGCTCGAGCACGAGAACGCCGTGCAGCAGCAGCTTCAGGAACGAAGCGGCACCGCGGCGCGCGAAGCCAAGGTCCGCAAGCTGACACTCGTCGCACCCTTCGACGGCATCGTGGATGTCGTCCAGGCCGACCTCGGGCAGTCCATCACCGAAAGCCGCGACGTGCTCCGCATCGTGAACGTCGACAAGCTGTGGATCGACGCGAACGCCTCGATCGACGAGGAACGCACCCGCACGCTGAAGAACGGCGACACCGCGTGGGTTCTCGTCGAGGTCGTCGGCAAGTCGCGCGTCGTGACGGGCACCGTCATCGAGGTCGCGCCCGCCGCGCACCCCGTCGCCCGCACCCGCCGCATCCGCGTCGAACTCGATAACCCCGCCGGCCCCGATCAGTTGCTCGCCGGCGACTCCGCATGGGTTCGCTTCACCGAACCGAGCGCCGACGTCCTCAAGCAGGTCGCCAGCGCAACCCGCACGGGGGACGCCCGATGATCGACCTTTCCAGTCTCCGGGCCCCCGGCTGGCAACGCGTGGTCGCGGAGCTGGCTCAGCCGGCCGCCGACGACCGCGTCTTCGCCCTCCGCATGACCGGCGTGCTCGGCCAGGTCGCGGGCGCACGCCAAGCCGTCTTCTGGACGCTCTCCCAGCGCGAAGACGCCCCCGGCCCCGAAGCCAAAGCCAGCGCCGCGTGGCCGTTCGGCGATACCCCCGAAACCGCCAGCAAGGCCGCCGAGGCCATGCTCGAGCAGTTCTCGGTCGACGACTCGCGGGTCTCCCACGCCAAGGAATCCAAGGACGCCGCCCGCATCGCCGGCGGATCCAAACTCACGCAGGTCTTCGGCCTCGACGGCCAGGATGACCTGATGTACGACCCCGGCTCCACCGCCAAGGGCAGCATCATCGCCGTCCCGGTCTTCGCTGCCCTCTGGGAACAGGCAGGCAACGCAGCCCCCATGGGCGTTGTCACCCTCCTCGTCGAAAACCGCAGCAAACAAGCCCTCCAGACCACACTCGCCCTCGTCGAAGTCATCGCCGGCTATTCCTTCGGCCACGCCGCCCAGCTCGCGCTCAAGCGCGTCCGCGGCTCCACCGCCGCGCTCGACCTCGCCGCCCGGCTGATCGCCTCGGTCAACGGCACCGAGGGCTTCAAGGGCTGCACCCTCCAACTCGTCAACGACCTCGCCCGCCAGCTCTCGCTCGACCGCGTCGCGCTCGGCTGGATCAAGGGGCCGGGCTCGATTCGCGCCAAGGGCGCCGCCGGCCGCACCTTCGCGCAGGTCGTCGCCATGAGCGACACCGAGAACCTCGACCGCCGCATGGAGATGGTCCAGAAGCTCGAGGGCGCGATGGACGAGTGCCTCGACCAGGACCAGCCGGTCCTGTACCCGCCGCCTCCCGCCGCGGGCAAGGGCTCCGACGTCGTGCTCGCTCAGGCCATCACCCACGCCCACCGCGAGCTCGCCTCCTCCGATGCCAAGCTCCGCGTCGCCAGTTTCCCGCTCCGCGTGGGCGACCCCACCGGCGAACGCACGATCGGCATCGTCACGCTCGAGTCCGCTGCGGAAGCCAAGTTCGACCCGGCGATGATGGAACTCGTTCAAGCCGCGCTCGATCTCGTTGCGCCCGTTCTCTGGGTCCGCTACAGCGACGACCGCAACCTCGCCCTCCGCGCCACCGACTCCACCGTCAAGGCCGCCGCGTGGTTCGTCGGTCCCAAGCACACCGTCTGGAAGTTCGTCGGCGTCGTCGCGATGCTCGCGACCTGCGCCGCTTTCCTCGTCACGATCCCCTACCGCTTCGGGGCCCCGTTCGAGCTCCAGGCCCAGGAGCGCCGCATCATCAGCGCGCCCTTCGACGGCACCATCCGCGAACTCCTCCCCGGCGCGCTGCCCGGCGATGACGTCAAGCCCGACCAGATCCTCTTCACCCTCGACACCCGCGAACGCGAGCTCAGCGCCCTCGAGGCCCAGGCCCAGATGCTCCAGCACGAACGCGAAGCCACCGACGCCCTCCGTCGCGGCGAGCTCGACAAAGAAGCCGAAGCCCGCGCCCGCGCCGATCAGTCCCGCGCTCGCCTCGAACTCCTCCGCGACCAGATCGCCCGCAGCAGCGTCCGCGCCCCCATCGGCGGCCGCGTCGTCGCCGGTGACCTCCGCGACCGCGTCAAGGCCAGCGTCAAGCTCGGCGACAAGCTCCTCGAAGTCGCAGACCTCTCCAAGAAGGTCGCCGTCGTCCGCGTGCAGGACCAGGACATCGGCCTCGTCGCCGTCGGCCAGACCGGCCAGATCACGCCCAAGAGCGACCCCGCCAAGGAATACGCCTTCACCGTCCAACGCATCGTCCCCCTCGCCCAACCCAAGGAAGGCGACAACTCCTTCGACGTCTACTGCGAACTCACCGACCCGCTCCCCGAAAGCTACCGCCCCGGCATGGAAGGCCAGGCCAAGTTCGACGGCGAAAAGCACACCCTCGCCTGGATCGCCACCCGACGCGTCATCGACAAGGTCCGCGTCTGGCTCTGGTGGTAACCCACAACTCCCATGAGCGAACGCAACACATTCTCCCCATTCTGGCACCGCGTCCGCGCGATGAAGCCCCGCCTCCGCCCGCACGTTCAGATCGTGCGTCAGCACTACCGCGGCCGCCGCTGGCACGTCGTCCGTGACCCCTCCTCCAACCAGTTCTACCGCCTCAACCCCGTCGCCCACGAGTTCGTCGGCCTCTTCGACGGCACCCGCACCATCGACGAACTCTGGCAACTCGGGCTCACCCGCCACGGCGACGAGTCCCTCACCCAGAACGACGTCATCCAGCTCCTCACCCAGCTCTACTCCGCCAACCTCCTCGCCGGCGACGTCACCCCCGAAACCGACCAGCTCCTCAAGCGCGGCCGCTCCCGCCTCGGAAAGCGCATCAAGCAGCAGGCCATCGGCCTGATGTACTTCAAGATCCGCCTCTTCAACCCGGACACCATCCTCAAGTGGCTCGAGCCACTCTTCCGGCCCCTCATCAACAAGTGGGGCTTCATCGCCTGGCTCGCGTTCGTCATCGCCGGCATCATGCAGGTCGTCCCCCGCGCCTCCGAACTCACCTCCGCCTTCGGCAACACCATCGCCCCCTCCAACTGGGGCTGGCTCATGGTGGTCTTCGTCACCGTCAAGCTCATCCACGAATCCGGCCACGGCCTCATCTGCCGCCGCTTCGGGGGCCAAGTCCCCGAGTTCGGCGCCATGATGCTCGTCCTCCTCCCCGCACCCTACGTCGACGCCTCCGCCGCCTGGAGCTTCCCCAGCAAGTGGCAACGCATCGCCGTCGGCGCCGGCGGCATGATCTTCGAACTCGCCCTCGCCGCCGCCGCGGCCTTCATCTGGGTCCGTACCCCCGACGGCTCGCTCATCCACCAGATCGCCTATAACGTCATGTTCACCGCCAGCGTCTCCACGGTGATCTTCAACGCCAACCCGCTCATGCGCTTCGACGGCTACTACATGCTCAGCGACCTGCTCGAGGTCCCAAACCTCCAGCAACGCTCGCAGCAGATGCTCAAGTTCCTCGCGCTCAAGCACCTCTATCGAACCCACAACCCCATCGCCCCCACCGCTTCCGTCTCCGAGGCCCTCATCCTCATCGTCTACGGCGTGGCTTCGATGGTCTACCGCGTCGTCCTCTTCTTCTCCATCACCCTCTACGTCATGGGCCAGATGTTCGCCATCGGCCTTCTCCTCGCCATCTGGACCTCCGCCATGTGGTTCATCCTGCCCGTCGGCGGGTTCATCCACTGGCTCGCCACCGGCACACAGATCGCCGAGAAACGCGGCCGCGCGATCCTCACGAGCTTCATCCTCGTCGCCCTCACCCTCGGTCTCGTCGGCCTCGTCCCCTTCCCCGACTGGCGACGCGCCGACGGCGTCGTCGAGAGCGCGTCTCGCACTGGTGTCTTCTTCGGCGCCGAAGGCTTCGTGAAGGTCGCCCACGTCCGCGCCGGCGACTCCGTCAAAGCCGGCGACACCGTCGTCACCTGCGAATCCCCGCAACTCGACGCCGCCATCGCCCTCGCCGAAGGTCAGCTCGCCGAAGTCACCAGCAAGGCCGCCTCCGCCCTCACCCGCGACCCCGCCGAAGCGCAGATCGGCGCCGACTACGTCCGCACCATCGAAGAGCAACTCACCTACCTCCGCGAACAGCACGCACGCCTCGTCGTCCGCGCGCCCCACGACGGCGTCATCGTCAGCATCGACCCCGCCATCCTCGTCGGTGCCTTCGTCCAGCAAGGCCAGCCCGTCTGCGAAGTCGTCGACGAGTCCTCCCTCCGCGTCACCGCCACTCTCCCCCAGTCCGAAGCATCCTGGATCTACGAACTCGCCAACAACCAATACAAAGTCGAGTACCGCCTCGCCTCCAACGTTCGCCGCAGCTTCCTCGGCGCCGCCGACGCCCCACTCCCCGCCGGTGATCGCGAACTCCCCCACCCCGGCCTCGGCTTCGCCGGCGGTGGCACCATCGAGATCGACCAGACCGATCAGTCCGGCAAGATGGCCTCCAACCCCTACTTCAAAGTCCACGTCTACCGCGCAAACCCTGACGGCGCGCCCATCCGCGGCTCACTCACCGATGGCCCCTCCGGCCAAGGCCCCGGCCGCCCCGGTGAACGCGTCCACCTCCGCTTCACGCTCCCCAACAAGCCCCTCGCCTTCCAGTGGCTCGACCGCATCCAAAAACTCATCCAGGGCCGCGCCAAGATCTGACACCCGATGTCCCAGGCCCTCACCAAGTACCACGTCCTCTTCGAGTCGCTGCGATCCCGCCGCCAGCGCCCTCTCGTCTACAAAGGCATCGACCGCTGGGCCTCACGCCTGGGCGTCCTCGTCCGCCACCGCCGCACCTCCCTCCCCTTCCTCCGCGAACAGGCCGCGCTCGTCATCGCACACGGCCCCGAACTCCGGTCCTTCTCCGAAGGTGCCCTCGACCACGAAATCGAACGCCTCCGTGAGTTCTTCCTCCGAGGTCGCCAGGACCAGCCAATCGTCAACCGCGCCTTCGCCGCCGTCCGCGAAGTCGCCCGCCGCGCAACCAACGAAGAAGCCTTCCCCGTCCAGATCATGGGCGCCATGGCCCTCTACCACGGCCGCATCGTCGAAATGCTCACCGGCGAAGGCAAGACCCTCACCGGCTCCCTCGCCGCACCCCTCATCGCCTGGCAACGCCGCCACCTCCACGTCTTCACCGTCAACGACTACCTCGCCGCTCGCGACGCGCAATCCCGCCGAATCATCTACGACCGCTGCGGCGTCTCCGTCGGTGCCATCACCCAGGACACCGACCCCGCCGAGCGTTTCCAAATCTACTCCCGCGGCATCGTCTACGGCACCCCCAAGCAAATCACCGCCGACTGGCTCCGCGATCAAATCCACATGGGCGGCACCCCCACCCCGTGGTCCGGCCGCCAAGGCATGCTCTCCCCCACCGGAGGCCAGGGCCCCATGGTCCCCGGCCTCCGCGCCGCCCTCGTCGACGAGGCCGACGCCGTCCTGATCGACGAAGGCGTCGTCCCGCTCATCATCGCCCGCTCACGGCGCGAAGACGAAATGGGTCGCGTCTACAAGCAGGCCTGCTCCCTCGCGTCCAAACTCGACGAAGGCCCCGACTTCGAGGTCGACACCGTCCGCCGCCGCGCCACCATCAAGCGTCGCGGCGAGCAACGCCTCGCGCAGATGTTCGAAGAACTCGTCGCCGCGGGCGAGCCCATCTGGAAGGCCACCCGCCGCGCCGAAGAACTCGTCCGCCAGGCCCTCGTCGCACGCCACTGCTACCTCAGCGGTCAGCAGTACCAGATCGTCGACGGCAAGG
>JBEIUO010000266.1:0-4761 GCA_040374335.1 Phycisphaeraceae bacterium | reverse complement strand
GTTGCAACACCGCCAACAATTACTGGCACATCAAGTTCGTAAATAAATTTCTTTAGGTTCAAGGCATCATCACTTGCAGCACCACAGGCCGTGGCCCAACGCCAGCCGTCGCCGCGTAGATGTCCATCGTCAG
This sequence comes from Phycisphaeraceae bacterium, assembly GCA_040374335.1. GTDB lineage: Bacteria > Planctomycetota > Phycisphaerae > Phycisphaerales > UBA1924 > JBEIUO01. Next base: position 4,628 of record JBEIUO010000266.1, on the reverse strand, counting down.
CGTGACAACGCCACCGTTCACTGGTTCGGTCCCGTACGCGACCTCGTTGAAGGTCGGCTGCGCGACCGCCACACCAGCACCGCACGCCGCGAGCAGACCGATCACTCCCGCACCGATACGACGGTTCAACATGGACGACTCCTTGGGTGAATCACGAGCCGACGCCAAACGCGCGGGCCCGAACGCTATTGCGACATTCCCACCAAATCATGGACCTCCGCGGCGGTCAGCAGCCCCTGTCCCACCCAGCAAAGAACCCGATCACATCGTCCCCGTCGATCGCCCCGTCCGCGTTCACATCCCCGTCGGGCTCGCCGGCGTCCCATGCGTCAAAGAAGGCAATGACGTCGTCCCCGTCGACCCCCCCGCTCCCATCGACATCCGACGGGCACCGCGAGCCGATGGCATTACCGCCAGGAACCAGCGCCACGTTCTCCGACTCAGGGAACACCGCCGTCGCCGCGTAGTACGCGTACGGCACCACCGTCGCGCCGCCCCCCGTGAACTCGCCCAGGACCGCCGCGGCACGCAGATCAAACACATCGCGGATCGGCTCGTCATTCCCGTACAACCGTACCCCCAACGCTCCGGGCGGAACCGTCCACGAGACTTCGGCGTCGAGCCCCACCACGGAAACCCCGATCCCACTCACCTGGTGCGCCTCCACCTCCGCCCGCATCAGGGAGAAGATGCCCAGCGCGGCCTCCACCGAGGCCTGCGTCCCCGCGGGCACGTCCGTGATCAGCACGGCCGTCAAGCCTCGCCGACGGTCCATCCAGATGAAACTCCCCCACGCGCCCGCGCCGACAATCTCCTCCACGTGGCCCGAGTCTGGGTTCTGCGCGAGAATCCAGTCACCAAACCCGTAGTCCGGCTGCTCTCCATACGGGTATCCCGGGTGACTCGGCGGGAACGGCGAACCCGTTACCGGCAGGCCGAACGTCGAGTTCGTGAAAAGCCGCTCAACCGAGGACTCGGACAGCACCCGCACCGCGTTGTACACACCGCCATCGATGACCATCTGCGCGAAGCGAATCGTCTCGTCCGCGCTCGACCTCGCGCCCCCCGCGATCGCCGGATTCGGGTCAAACTCCAGGTAATCCGCCCCGGGCATGTCGCATGGAAGAAAGATGCGCTCGCGCGCCAGCGTGCCCCATGAGCGCAACCCACGCAGTTCGCACACCCGCCCCACCGCCTGCATTCCCGGCCCGTCGTACTCGAGCGCACTGCCCGGCGGAAAGGCCTGCACGCCCGTCGCGCCGATCAGCAGCACCGACTGCGCCAACGTATACCGCCGGTCGATCTCGTACGCGACCGGTGTCCGTATCCCGTGACGCATCCCGAAGCAATCCAGAATCGTCGCGCCCCCCACCCCGTTGCTCTCAAAGTTCGGAAAGATCGCCCCCAGCCGCTCATCAAGCGACAACCGCCCCTCATCGACAAGACTCAGCACAACCGCGGCAGACAGCGTCTTGGTAAACGATGCGAGATGCACCTCCGTCGCGTGTCCAATATCCCCCGCCTGAAACCTGTACACCTCCCGCCCATCCTGACGGATCTGCACCGCGACATGCCCCCGCAAACTGCCCAACTCCGCCGCGAGCAGCGCATCCAGCCCCGACGTGTCGTACACCTGACCAAACGCCGTGCCTGCAACCGCCCCGATCCCCACCCAGGCCACTGCCACTGTCATCTTCATAGTGCTTTTCCCCGATTCCGCGGGCGCTCCGCGCAGTGCTGTGCCCGCGACCCCAGCGCTGGTTACTCCCCCGTCCCCTGAATCACAACCACAAATCGGCGTTGTGCATGCGTCCGGTCACCCCGGTCGCGCATGCCGCCATCCTCGCACCGCACGCGGCGCACATTCCGAGAGCGCTCCAGCTCCCCGTTGCTTTCTGTACACTGGCGTTTCGACGGCGCTGGCGTGCGACAGTTTCGCACCCGGCACCGCATCGGAGTCCGTCCATGAACATGTCGATCCGTGCACTCATCGTTCTCTCGGGAACCGCTTCCGTCGCGCTCGCGCAGGACGTCATCCGTGCCGGTGATCCGATCACCCCCTCGTCAACCAACTTCCCCGCGGGCGAGCCCGCCTCCGCCGCGATTGACAACGTGGGCTCGTCGAAGTACCTGAACTTCGACCGCCTCAACACCGGCTTCACCGTAACCCCCAGCGGCACGGGCATCGTCCGCTCCATCGCGCTCGTAACTGCCAACGACGCCCCCGAACGCGACCCCGCGACCTTCATCCTCGAAGGCTCCGACGACAACGTGAACTTCACCGTCATCGCCACCGGCAGCATCCTCCCATCCACCACCCGCTTCAGCCTCTTCTCCGCCTCCTTCGCCAACACCACCTCGTACCTCAACTACCGCGTCACCTTTCCCACCATCCGCGCCGCCTCCGCCAACAGCATGCAGGTCGCCGAGGTCCAACTCCTCACCGCGCCCGACGTCTCCTCACCCGCCGACGTCATGACCATCACGTTCCCAGATGGCGGCAGCAGCCCCGCCGGCGAGACCGTGATCAACCTCGTCGACAACCGCCTCGACCGCAAGCTCGACATCATCAACGCCGGCGCCGGCCCGACCATCGTCGACATCACCCCCGCCGTCGGTAGCACCGTCATCTCGGGCATCACGTTCTACGGCGCAGCCGACGACGCCGGCTTCCCCGGACGCACCCCCCAGTCCTTTACGCTCTTCGGCTCCAACAACGGCGTCGACTTCACCCAGCTCACCTCCGCCCCCATGGTCGAGAACACCCTCAACTTCACCGACCAATCCTTCTCCTTCGACAACACCCAGTCCTTCACCCGCTACCGCATCGAGTTCGCCACACCCTTCGCCGGCGCCGATATGCAGCTCGGTGAAATCGAACTCCACGGCGTCGCCGGCGCACCCATCAACGACGCCTGCGCCAACCCAATCCCAGTCGGCCCCGGCACTACCGCAGGCTCCAACGTCAACGCCACGTCCGACGCCTCCTCCGGCTGCGATATCGACGAAGCCCTCGACGTCTGGTACTCCTACTCCCCCCAGTTCTCCGGTGAAATCGCCATCTCCACCTGCGGCAGCCAGCTCGATACCACCGTCGCCATCTTCTCCGCCTGCGGTCAGCCCGTCGTCACCTGCGACGACAACTCCTGCCGCACCGGTTCCATCGTCGAGTTCTTCGCCTCCGCCGGCCAGACCTACCTCATCCGCGTCGCCGGCGTCCGCGGTGCCACCGGCTCCTTCTCCCTCTACGTCGACAACTTCCCCATCCCCCACGACAACGCCCCCCTCGCCCTCCCGTACAACTTCAACGGAATGGTCCACCCCTCCGAGAGCGGCGTACCAGACGCACTCGACGGCTATCGCTCCATCTCGGACCGCGGCCTCCGCGTCACCGGTGAAGCCGGCGGCATCGATGTCGGCCTCCGTGGCCCCAGCGGCATCCCCTACCAGATCGCCTCCCTCCCCAACACCCTCGACATCGTCCACATCGGTAATCGTGACACCGTCGATAACTTCAACCACGTCTTCGACCAGTTCGAAGACGGCGACGATACCGGCGTCCGCCCCTCCTGGCTCCCCGACTCCGCGCAGGAAGGCCCCCACACCGGCGACCTCCGCACCGGCCGCCTCCTCCGCTTGGGCGAGAGCACCGAAATCGGCGTCATCTACCAGGTCAGCAACGGCGGCGGTGACTTCGACATGATCCTCGGCTTCTACGACGGCTCCTCCGCCGTCGTCCGCCTCTCCGCTCCCGACTGGTTCGGAGATCAAAACCCCGCCGCGCCCGGCCTCGGCGTCGCCGCTCAACGCCAACTGGGCACCTTTACCGGCACCGACTCCGTCGACGCCGGCAACGACGGAGTCGACCTCAACGTCGTCGAAGCCATCGTCTCCACCGCCAGCCTCCGCGACGGCGGCATCGGCGAGTTCTCCGGCAAGCGCCTCGCCTCCATCTCCTTCGGCAACCGCTCCAACTTCTCCGCCGGCTACGCCGTCATCGCCTCCACCCTCCGCGACCCCGGATGCCCCGCCGATTACGACGGCTCCGGCGGCGTCGACTCCGACGACACCATCGCCTTCTTCGCCGACTGGGACGCGGGCCTCATCGCCGCCGACTACACCGGTGAAGGCGGCGTCGACGCCGACGACGTCATCGAGTTCTTCGCCCGCTGGGACTCCGGCTGCTAAACCGCCCCTCTACTCCCCCAAACTCACCCAACGCCCCGCGCAACCGCGGGGCGTTTTTCATGCGCCCGCCACATCGATCGCTCCACCCGCATCTCGTCCATCGCGCCCCGCGGCACATCCACCGTCCCCCACGCCGCACTCCGCGTCTTCATCCGCGACGCGTACTCCCGCACCCGCACCGCCCGCAGGCAGTACCACCTCCCACCCGCCTCGAACACCTCGTCAAACGCCCCATCCGCGGGCTGCTCCACGCTCTCGTACATGAACACCAGCATGCCCGCGAACCCCGCCCCAAACAACCCCTCCCACGCAAGCAGACTCTCGATGTCCTCGCGCGTCGCCCAGCACTGAAGCCCCCAGCTCCCCAGCCGCCGCCCCTTCACATCAACCAAGTAGTTCCCCAGCCCCCCGTACACCACAAAGTCGAAACTCTTGAGATC
>JBEIUO010000378.1:0-3782 GCA_040374335.1 Phycisphaeraceae bacterium | reverse complement strand
GCGCGGACTACCCGGGGCTCGCCGGCATCATGAACTTCGGCGTCGGCATGCGCTCCGTGCAACTCTACGTCAACCCGTACGACGATGTCTCGGCGGAGCAGACCGAAACACTCATCCTCACACTCAACGCGGGGCCGTCCTACTCCGTGCATCCAACACGTCGTACCGCGACCATTTCCATCGCCGATGACGAGCCGATCGTCAAGATCTCCGCGAAAGACCGGCGCGCCACGGAATCATCTCAGGGTCAGGACAACGGGGCATTCGTCATTTCTCGGTCCGGCCGAGACTTCGCGCACTCGCTCGATGTCGATCTTGCCTTCAGCGGCAGCGCGGCTGCGGGCGATGACTTCGTCTCCATTCCAGAACGAGTGACCATCCCCGCGGGGCAACGCAGCTTGCTCGTCCCCGTTTCCGTCATTGACGATTTGCGCGTGGAATCGATCGAACTGCTCACGGTCTCGCTCAACGCTTCCGACCGATACCACTTGGGCAAGATGAACGAACGTACGGCAACCGTGTCCATCTGGGACAACGAACCGCTCGTCTTCGTCTCCGCCGGTAAAGCCGCATCTGAGGGGGCGAGCGCACCGATCAACGGGTCCTTCCATTTCACACGCCTCTCCACAGACACCGCGGCACCGCTCACGGTTTACTACTCGATCTCCGGATCGTCAACGGCAACCGCCGGAACTGACTACGAGGCCCTCGACGGCGTGCTCGTGATACCCGCCGGCCAGAAGTCCGCTTCACTCGTCGTGCGGCCTTTCGCGGACGGGATATCCGAGCCCACAGAGACCATCACGGTCTCGCTCACCGAGCGCGACGAGTACAGTCTGGTCGCACCGAAGTACCGCAGCGCGACGATCAACATCGCCAATGTCCATCGCATCGATTTCCTGTCCGCCTTCGGCTTTGTTTCGCGCCATTCATGGGACTACTCGCTCGCCGCCACCGTGCGCGCGGCAGGCTCGTCGAGTTCGCTCACCGCGCGTCTGCACGCGGAGCTGAATCGCTCCGGCACGCACTCCACCTGGAGCTTCGACATCACGGATTTGAGCGAACCGGACATCGATCTCGCGCTCCCGAGCTTCACGTTCGACGAACGCAGCGATGGGATTTATCTCGACACGCTCATCTCGGAGCAAGAGTTCAATCTCGGCGAGGGCGAACTGAAGGTCTCCCCGCGGCTGCTCGCGGGCTCCCTCACCGACACATCTCCGATTGATCTGAACTTGAACGGCGTGACCTTCCTCGGAACGGCCACGTCCAAGACCACGCTCGGAGGACGGGCGTTGGTCACGGTTCCCGCGGGAACCTTCAACGCCGACCAGCTCTCGCTCAACCTACAGCTGCGTGGCACTGGCCGCGCGGACGGCCTCAGCGCGAGGTTCTCGATCATGCTCTCCATGACTCTCTTCACGGTGGACGGGATCGGCCCGGTCAAGCTCGTTGAGAACCTGAGCGCAACGGTTACAGCTCGCGGCGAATCGCTCTCGCTCTCCGCGAAGGCCGTCGCCGAACTGCTCCGCTTCGACTGACACGCCCCCCGAACCCGGAACACGTGCGCACCACAGGCCTCGCTCGCTCGCGGTTCGGCTTTGCGGTCAGGGTGCTGCGCGGAGTGTTCCCGCGCCTTCGCATGCGAGGGCTACATCAACCCCATCTCCGGGGCGACTCGCACCCGATCCGACCGCTCCTTGAGACCGAGCGTGTTCATCAGCCTCGCGCGGTACGACTCCACAGTCTTCACGCTCAACCCGAACTCGTCCGCGATCTGCTGGTTTGTAAAGCCGCGCGCAACTGACCTTTCCCCCTGAACACAGTCCAGGAGGGTTGTTCCACTCTGGCCGGACTAGGAGGAACAAGGCGATGCCGGGGTCACTTTCCTCCCATCCCCAACCCGCGAGACTCTGTCTTCGCCCTTCCCTCTATCATCGTTGATGAGCGAAGCTCCAATCCCCAGTTCGGGCGGCCACATCCCCGTCATGCCCACGGAGGTCGTCCACCGCCTCGGGTTGGCCCCCGGGCAGACCTACCTCGATTGCACCGCCGGGCTCGGGGGACATGCCCTCGTCGCTGCCGCGGCAGTGGGGGCCGGCGGCCGGATCCTGCTCAACGATGTGGACCCAGCCAACCTGGAGCGGGCCAAGGCCACCGTCGGGGCGTCAGGCGTACCGGTCGTCGGGATGCTCGGCAACTTCGCGGACATTTCCTACCGCATGCGAGACGCCGGACTCGCGGCCGATGCGATACTCGCCGACTTGGGGTTTTCCTCCAATCAAATGGAAGACGGCCAGAGGGGGCTGTCCTTCATGCGAGACGGCCCGCTCGATATGCGGCTTGATCCCTCCCTCCCGACTTCCGCCGCAGACCTCGTCAACAGCCTCGGGGAGGGTGAACTGGCCGATCTCATTCTCGAGTTCGGCGAAGATGGGGGAGCCCGACGGATCGCGCGAAAACTTGTTCAGGTTCGCACGGAGGGGCCGATACAGACGACGGCGCGGCTCGCGGAGGCCGTGCGTTCGGCTGTCCCTGGGCAGAGGGGCAGCGGGATCGATCCGGCGACCAAGACCTTTCAGGCTCTGCGTATCGCCGTGAACGACGAGTTGGGCTGCCTCGGGGCGCTCCTGAAGAGCATCGAGAACGAAGCGAGGAAGCCGGGTGGCTGGCTGCGGCCCGGCGCACGAGTGGTGTTCTTGACGTTCCATTCCTTGGAGGACCGGTTGGTGAAGCGGAGTTTCGTGGGGCTGGTCAAGGCGGGGCTGGCGGCGGAGATCGGCGATCAGGGCGATGGGCCGACGGAGGCCGAAACGGGTGTCAACCCGCGGTCGAGGTCGGCGAAGGTGCGGGCGGTTCGGTTGATCGAAAAAACTGGCTGAGTCGGGTCGGACGGCGTGACTGCGGAGCGGGTGAGAAGCTACAGTGAACCAACCACGAGAGTGGTGGCTCGCATTAACGGTCGGACTGCCGGGCAAGGACGCACGGCGCGGCTGTTGGTGATCTAGAGGGACCGCGGCGATCCGGGCAGACGCTGCGATCAGGGGCGTTATCACGTGACTCGGGAACTCAAACTCGCATTGATCGTTGGCTTTTCCTTGCTCCTGGTCGTGACGGTGCTGATCTCCGATCACCTGTCAAAGGCCCAGAACTCGCGTCTCTCGAGCGAGATCGCTGAGAACCCGGCACTGGTCAAGACCCAGCCCCCGCGCGAGCGGCTGGTCGCCGAACCCCCGGTGACTCCGAGCACCGACGGTGCTCTGTTTGCGATGAACAACCAAGACACTCCGGTGATCCCCGAGCCCGGGCCCGCGCCGGCCCCCGTCATCGAAGAACCCGTGACCATCCACCAGGGCAAGGATCGCAACGACGGTGCGTTGAGCAAGGCTTTCGGGGGTGACAACGACCTGATCGTGCCCGGTCGGGGTCCCGCCAAGGCAGTCCCCATGGCCGGTGTGAAGACCGTCGCGACGGGGATGGAAGATCTGGTCAACAAGGTGGCGGGCGCCGCCGGTGCCCCCCAGCCGCTGCCCCAGTCTCCGCAGCAGGCCGACAACCAGACTGTTCAGGGCTCGAGCGCCCCCGATCAGTTGCTCCCGGGCAAGCCGGAGTCGGTGACCACGAAGGCCGAAGTCAGTGGCAAGGTGCACCAGGTCGCCCCCGGTGAGAACCTCAGCAAGATCGCGCGTCGCTACTACGGCGACTCGAAGCACTGGAAGAAGATCGCCGACGCGAACCCGAAGATCGTCGGCAAGAACGGCGAAGTCCGCGTCGGGGTGAAG
>JBEIUO010000783.1:0-1743 GCA_040374335.1 Phycisphaeraceae bacterium | reverse complement strand
GGCCGACCACTGCCCGCACAACCCCCGTGAACTCAGCCTCCGGCAGTCGGTCGATGACGAGTTTGTTCTCGGCGACGGGCACGGTGATGGCCTTGTTCGAACCGCGGCACGCCCCCAGGTTCCATAGCCGCTCGTAGGACTGCTGGAGCTTCGCCGACTTGTAGAACGTCCCCCAGTGGATCGTGCCGTCCGCCGCGAGCGGTGGCGGGGAATCTTGTGCGTCGGCGTAGGGGTTGTATGGGGCGGCCTGTCCGAGCGCGACCGATGCCCAGACGGCGACGATCAGGAGAGAGAGGTTGCAGGATGCGGGTGTCATGGAGTCGTCCTCGCGGGCGGCGAAGACCGCCCACCTCTGACACTACTTCGGCGCGGAACCAACCGCAAAACGCCTCAGGGCCCGATCCTGAGGGCCGCACCGGATATGACGACGGGCGTGGCCCGGCTTCCGCCGTAGGCCACGCCCGTATGGTCGCGTCGTTCCGTGATGTCCGCGTGGGTTACTCGTTGCCGCCGGCATCCAGCGTGGCGACGCTCGCGTCACCAGTCTGGGCGGTGCCTTAGGCCCCGACGGCACATGAAGCGGCCCCCGCGAGCAGTGGGAACAGCCGGGCCCGAACGGTCTCCCCATCCATCCGCAGCGACTCCAGAGCCTCCGGCCGCACGCGGACCTCGGCGGACTGGAACGTGTTGAAGCCCGTACCGGCAGGGATCAAGTGCCCGAGGATGACGGTCTCCTTGAGCCCCACGAGGTTGTCGACCTTCCCCGCAAGAGCGGCTTCGGTCAGCACCTTCGTGGTTTCCTGGAAACTGGCCGCCGAGATGAAGCTCGAACTCTGAACGCTGGCCTTGGTGATTCCGAGCAACTGCGTGCTCGCCGTGGCCGGCTTCGGCTTTGCCCCCTTTGCGGCGGCTCCGCCGAGTGTCTCGATCTGAGCGTTCGCCTGCGCGAGCACGTCCTTCGGCACAATCGCCCCGACCTCAAACTCGCTGTCGCCCTTGTCGGTGATCCGCAGGCACTCGGTGACCCGGTCGTTGGCCGTTCGGAACTCGAACTTGTCCATCACGCTGCCCGGCAGCAGGGTCGTATCACCGACGGTCTCGATCTTCACCTTCCGCAGCATCTGCGAAACGATGATTTCGATGTGCTTGTCGTCGATGTCCACCCGCTGGCTGCGGTAAACGTTTTGGATCTCGCGGGTGAGGTACTGCTGCACCGCCTCCTCGCCCGAAATCCGCAAAATGTCGTGCGGCACCAGCGGCCCGTCGACGAGCGCCTCGCCCGCCTTGACGATGTCGCCGGCGTGCACCCGAAGGTGCTTGCCGTGCGTGACGAGATGCTCCTTCTCGATGCCGCTCTCGTTCTTGACCACGATCGTCCGCTTGCCACGCCGCTTTTCGCCGAGAAGTTCGACCTTGCCGTCGATCTCCGCCATGATCGCGGGATCCTTGGGCTTGCGGGCCTCGAAGATCTCCGTCACCCGCGGGAGACCGCCGGTGATGTCCTGCGTGCCCGACGCCTCACGGGGCGTCTTGGCGAGGATGTGGCCGGCGGCCACCATCTCGCCCTGAGACACCTCGATATAGGCCTTCTCCGGCAGGTAGTAGAAGTCGAGGATCTTGCCCGACTCGTCCTCGAGCACGACCTGCGGGTGGTACACACCCTTGTGCTCCATGATCATGCGCCGCAAGTGACCGCTGGGGTCCTTCTCGAGGCGGAGCGTCTCGTTCTCGATCACGTCTTCG
>JBEIUO010000537.1:0-2907 GCA_040374335.1 Phycisphaeraceae bacterium | reverse complement strand
TCGCTCAGACCAGTTTCAGCGCAAAGAAGATCGCCGTAAACGTCAGATCCGCGAAGATAATCGCCACCACACAGTGAACCACCGTCAATGTCGTCGCCCGCCCCACACCCGCCGCCCCTCCCAGCACCGACCCCCCCAGGGGGCACGCGATCAGCCCGATCCACAAGCCGAAAATCGCGCTCTTCCCCACCCCCGTGAAGAAATCGATGTGCTTCACCTGCGACAAGAAGTTGTTCATGTACGTCGCGTACGGAATCTCCAGCACAAACATCGCCACCAGCAGCGACGCCGAAATCGCCACGATGTCCGCAAAAACCCCCAGAATCGTCATGCTCACAAGGCTCGCAATCACCCGCGGCACCACCAGAAACCGCACCGGCTCCAGCGCGTGCGCCTCCAACGCCTCAACCTCTTCCCCCACCACCATCGTCCCGATCTCCGCCGCGATGCTCGCGCCCGCAAACCCCGTCAGCACAATCGACCCGATGAGCGGCCCCAGCTCCCGCAGCACCGCGACGCCGATGATGTTCGCCACCAGCTCCTTCTGCCCGAACTGATCGAGCGGCGGCGCAAGCTGCAACGCCAGGATCAGCCCAACGCACGCCGACACCAGCGACACGATAAACACCGACCTCACGCCCACCCGGATCACCTGCGAGATCACCGCCGGCCGCCCGATCCGCACCTTCCGATGCACCATCGACAGCAGCACCCACCGCACCGACTCCACCAGCAACCACGTCACCCGCCCAATCTGGTCCAGCACATTGAGCGTCACCCCCCCGACAAAGTCGAACGGGAGCAGCGGTACTCGGATCCAGCGGCTGAGTGGCTTCTCGCTCATGGGTTCAACTTCACACCACCAACGCATCCGCCCGCGTCGCCACAATCTTGAAGACCGTGTGCAGCCGCGCGATCTCGAAGATCCCCCGCACCCGATCATTCAGACAGCACAGCACCAACGGGATCTGCGTCTTCTTCGATCCCTGTAACGCCTCCACCAGCGTCGCCAGACCCGGCGTCGCCATGTACGGCACCGACGCGAGATCCACCACAACCCTCGACGGTTTCTGGTCCAGCCCCGCCCTCAGGTACTGCCGAAACGACGGCGCCTCGTGGTACCCGATGTCCCCCTCGGGCAACACCACCACCGCCGTCCCTTCCTTCACCACCGTCACCTTGATCGGTGCACGTTCAGCCACAGCAGTCTCCCTTCGGGCATTGCACCCGAGTATCCGAGGCACGCTTCACCATCGTGAGCCGCATGCCCACGCCCTCCCGTCGCTCGTACTTCACCTCGTCCATGATCTCTCGGATGATGTGGACCCCCAGCCCCCCCGGCTTGATGTCTTCCAACTCCCGCCCCTTGATCTCCGCCGGATCCACCTGCCTTGCCTCATCCTCGATCACGATCATTACCCCACCAACCCCGCCTTCCCCCGAAAGTGGTGTGATCTCCAGCCAGATCCTCCCGTCCTCCCGCTTCTCATACCCGTGCCGCATCACGTTGATCAACGCCTCGTCCGTCGCCAACGCCACCTGCGAAGCCTGCACCTCCGCAAACCCGCACCGCTTCGCAACTTGGTGCACAAGTTCCCTCGCCCCGCAGAGATACGCGGGATTGCTCACCAGCTCCAACCGCAGATCAGGCCGCACGGTCATCCGCCATTCTCCGTCCCGGTCACGCCCCCTCCACCGCCCCCTCCTCCACCCGGTCCACGCGCCCCGACCCACACCCGCCAGCGCTCAACCGCCTCGCGACGATCCGCAACGCTCGCCGCGTAATCGTATCCGAGCCGCTCCCCCGTCAGCCGCTCCAATGCCTCGATCGCCAGCAGCCTCGTCGACGCCTCCTTCGCGTCCAACATCCGAACCAGATGCCGCAGGTCCGCCTCTTCCCCCTTCCTCACCTCAGCCACAATCGCCTTGTTCCGCGCCTGGGGCGACGAGCTCTCAAAGCTCGGCTCTATCCCCGGCCCGCAACCGACAAGCACCAACGGAATGACGATCAAGATGAGTCGCACGCCCCCATCATAAAGACATTCCCCCCGCGCCGCCCAACGCCCTCCCGGGCTAAACTCCCCCTTCCCCCAAAGGGAACATGTTCTCCCCAAGCACCGGAGCAACCGAGCCATGAAAACGCCCATCCTCCCCCACCACGAAGTGGTGCCAATCCTCGATTTCGGCTCCCAGACCGCCCAGCTCATCGCCCGCCGCCTCCGCGAGGCTGGCGTCTTCTCGTGGCTCGTCTCCCCCAAGACCACCGCCGCCGAAATCGCCGCACTCAACCCCAAGGGCATCATCCTCTCCGGCGGCCCCTCCAGCGTCTACGAACCAGGTGCACCCACCTGCGACCCCGCCATCTTCAACCTCGGCGTCCCAGTCCTGGGTATCTGCTACGGCATGCAGCTCGCCTGCCACCTCCTCGGCGGCAAGGTCGACAAGGCCGACCACCGCGAGTTCGGCCGCGCCAACCTCTCTGTCCTCGACCCCTCCGACCTCTTCGCCGCCATCCCAGACAAATGCACCGTCTGGATGAGCCACGGCGACCAAGTCACCGACGTCAACAGCAACCTCTTCACCCCAATCGCCTCAACCCCAACCTGCCCCAACGCCGCTGTTCGCTCCAAGGACCCAAGCCGCCGCTTCTTCGGCGTCCAGTTCCACCCCGAAGTCACCCACACCCCACACGGCGCCGAACTCCTCCGCAACTTCCTCTACAACATCTACAAGTGCGAAGGCTCCTGGAAAATGTCCGACTACGCGGAATCCGCCGCTCGCTCCATCCGCGACCAGGTCGGTAACGCCCACGTCATCTGCGGCCTCTCCGGCGGCGTGGATTCCGCCGTCACCGCCGCCCTCCTCCACAAAGCCATCGGTAAGCAACTCCACTGCGTCTTCGTCGAC
>JBEIUO010000048.1:0-9341 GCA_040374335.1 Phycisphaeraceae bacterium | reverse complement strand
GTGGCTACTTCAAGCAAAAGTCCCTCCGGCGAAGGGAAGTAGATCGATTCGAAGTAGCTGCGGTTCATCACCGGCGACACATCGTGCCGCTCCTCGAGGATCGCGTCCCGCCACGCATCGAGTCCCGCGCGGTCGGGCGTGCGCAGCGCAACATGGTGGATGCTCCCCGCGCCGAGCTTCGGCTCTGGTCCCTCGCTGTGTTCGAAGATCAGGTACCGCCCCGGCACGCGGTCCTCCGCGCGCATCATCACCGACCGTTCGCTCCGCACGATGACCGACATCCCCGCCAGCGACTCAAAGTACGCGACCGTCCGCTCCACATCGCGCACGCCGAGCGTCACCGAGTACAGCCCGCGCAGCGCCATCGCCTCGGGAATCCCCTCCGGCGACCAGCACCGACGATCCGCCGCCGCGGGACACTCGATCAGCCGCACCGCCAGGCCATCAGGATCGCGCAGATCGATGAAGCGCTGCCCATCGTCATCGCCGGTCGCCTCGATCGTCGTGCCAAGGGCTCGCAGCCGCTGTTCCCACGCGCGTGCTCCGTCGGTCGGCAGCGCGAACGCCAGCGAGAGCGCCGAACCCGGACCGGTCGTCCCTCGCACCGCGTTCGGCCAAGCGAAGAACGTCAGAATCGTCCCCGGTCTGCCCAGGTCGTCCCCGTAGTAGAAGTGGTGCGTACGCGGATCGTCGAAGTTCACCGTCCGCTTCACCAGCCGCAACCCCAGCACACCGACGTAGAAGTCAAGGTTGCGCTGCGGATCGGAGGCAATCGCGGTGATGTGGTGAACTCCGTGCGAGCGTGGCATGGGGTGTCCTCGGTTGAAGCTTCACCCCTTCAGCCAACCGCAGTGTACCCGAATCCCCGGCCCCCTTCAACGAACAGTCATGTCCTCATTGACCAGCCTGCCCAGCTCCCAACGCAGCGCACTCGTCAGGTCCGTCTGCCGGAACGCAAAGCCCTGTTTGCGCAGCCGCGACGGCAGCACGCGACAGCTCTCCAGCAGCACATCCGCGCGGTCGCTGAACACCGCGCGCACCGCGAACACCGGGATCTTCGCGAACGGTGATCGCCCGTGCGCCGCCGCCAGCCTCGTCGCAAACTCCGACATCCGCACCGGCATCGGCGACGTCACGTTCACCCCACCCGCGATTCCATCGTCGCACATCGTGTGCAGAATCGCGCCCAGCGTGTCATCGAGCGACACCCAACTCACCCACTGCGACCCCGCCCCCGGCACGCCCCCAAGCCCGAGCGAGAACAGCGGATTGATCATCGCCAGCACGCCCCCGCGCGACGACAGCACCGCCCCGAATCGCAGCTGCACCACGCGGATCCCCGCTTGGCGCGCGGGCTCGGTCGCCGCCTCCCAGTCCCGCGCGACCTCCGCGCGGAAGCCGCTGCCCACCCCCGTGTCCTCCGTCACTTCCTGTTCCCCGCGCTCCCCGTAGTAGCTGATCCCCGACGCCACGATCAGCACCCGCGGACGCTTCGTCATCCCCGCCAGCGTGCGCGCGATCAGCCTCGTCCCCTCCACGCGGCTCGAACGGATCAGGTCCTTCTTCCCCTGATTCCATCGCCCGGTCGCGATCGGCTCGCCCGCGAGGTGCACCACCGCGTCCACGCCCTCCAGCGCGCCCACGTCCACGCTTCCCGGATCGCTCCCCTCCGGCGGCCGCCACGCGATGTCGCCCGCATCACCCGTGCGCGGCGCGCGGATCATCTTCCGCACCTTCACCCCCGCCGTCGTGAGCACATCCAGCAGCGGCGAACCGATCGTCCCCGACGCCCCGCTCACCGCCACCGTCCCGATACCCTTCGACGCCCCCTTCCACCACGCGATCCGCTCGAGGTCCGCACGCGTCCGGGCATGCCGGAACGTGAACAGCCGCACCAACTCCCGCTTCACCATCTCCCCGACAAACAAACCTCCCATCGGCGGCCGATACCGGATCTGATCGCGCAGGATGCACCCGTTGCCCGACGGCACGAACAGGTGCCGGTGCTCCCAGAACCCAAACGGCCCCTCCAGTTGCCGATCCGTGAACCCCTCACCCGGCCGCACGTCCGAGTGCTGGAACCGCGCCTTCAGCGTCACCGGCCCCTTCGTCACGTTGATGTGCACGATCGAACCGTCCACCAGCCCCGGGTGCGGCGCACCCGGATTCACCTTGTCCCACGGCGGCAGCAAACGACCAAACGCCCCCGCCGCCGCGTGGTAGTCGTACACCGCCGCGGGACTCGCGGCGAGGGTTGTTTCGAAGGTGATCTCGTTCACGAGCCGTTGGCCGCGAGGCGCTCCTGCTTCTTGCGCTGCATACGGAGGTTCAGCATCTCAACCGCGAACGAGAAGGCCATCGCGAAGTATACGTACCCCTTCGAGATGTGCTGCCCAAGCCCGTCCGCCACAAGCACCACGCCGATCAGGATCAGGAACGACAACGCCAGCATCTTCATCGTCGGGTGCTTGTCGACGTACCGGCTGATCGGCCCCGAAGCCACGAGCATGATCATCACCGAGATGACCACCGCCGTCACCATCACCCACAACGCCTGGGCCATGCCCACCGCCGTGATCACCGAGTCCAGCGAGAACACGATGTCGATGATCAGAATCTGCCCGATGATCGGCCAGAACGCCGAGCCCTTCTTCGCCACCTGCTCGGAGTCCGCGTCCTCCATCTTGTGATGGATCTCCTTCGTCGCCTTGAAAATCAGGAACCCGCCCCCCACCAGCATGATGATGTCACGCCAGGTGATCTCCATCGGCCCCGTGTGCATCTCCCCTGTCGTCTTGTTGTGGAACGTCTCCTTCACCGCGTCGATCGTGAACACCCCAACCTCCGCCGCCCCGATGATCGCCGTCAGCGTCGTAAGCAGCAGAACCCGCGTCACCAACGCCAACGCCAACCCCACCTTCCGCGCCTTGTCCTGCTGGTTCGCCGGCAACCGCCCGCACAGCACCGCGATGAACACGATGTTGTCGATCCCCAGCACAATCTCCAGCACCGTCAGCGTCACCAACGCGATCGCATTCTCAACGGTAAACACGTGCGACCAGTCGATCGCGGCAAGCATGTCCATAAGTTCGAACTCCGTGCGGTTGGCGTCCTGGCCCCGCCCGAAGAGAATACACCCCGCGGCAGCCCCTCGCCGTGGTGAGCTACAGTTGTCCGCACCCGGTGGGGTGGCAGAGCGGTTAAATGCGCCAGACTTGAAATCTGGTAGAGGGCTTGTCTCTCTCGGGGGTTCGAATCCCCCCTCCACCGTTGACCGTCATCCAGAAACCGCGCCTCCCCCATTCCCGTGTCGATGGTGGGGGGATGTTCGGCTGAGACCCCGGCTAACTCCGCCCGCCCGCCGCCCGGATCCGGTTCACCAGCGTCTGCGCCTTCACCTCCACGCCCTTGAGCGTGCTGTCGAGCGCCTCCCGGTTGGGCGCGTAGCTCATCGCGTTTTGCAACGACACCCACTCCTTCCGCACCAAGTCCGCCAGCGCGTGCGTGAAGTCCTGCATCCCCTCCTCGCAGTGCGACACGATCGCCGGCAACTGCGAGTCCTCGCCCTGCCGGATCTTCTCCCGCACCGTCGTCGTCCCGATCAGGATCTCGCACGCCGGCACCACCCCCGGCGAGTTCGGGCCGTCAAAGTTCGGCAGCGCCGGCAGCAGCCGCTGCGCCGACACGCACCGCAGCGTGTTCGACAACGCGTGCCGCAGGAACCCGTGCTCGACCGACGGGAAGAACTCCAGGATCCGGCTGAACGCCTGCATCGTGTCCGCCGTGTGCATCGACCCGAACACCAAGTGCCCCGTCTCCGCCGCCTGAATCGCCGCCAGCACCGTGTCGTGGTCCCTCATCTCGCCGATGAACACCACGTCCGGGTCCTCGCGCACGATGTACCGCAGCGCGGTCGGGTAGTCCGCCACGTCAATCCCAAGCTCCCGCTGCGAGACGATCGACTTCTTCGGCACGAACCGGTACTCGACCGGATCCTCGATCGTGATGATGTTCTCGCTCCGCGTCGCGTTGATGTGCTCCAGCATCGCCGCCAGCGTGCTCGACTTCCCCGACCCCGTCACGCCCACCACCAGGAACAGCCCCTCCGTCGTCTTGTCGATCAACTCGCCGTAAATCGGCGGCAGGTGCAGGTCGTCGTAGCTCGGGATGTCGCTCTTCACCCGCCGGATCGCCGCGTGCGTGTGTCCACCAGACCGGAACACGTTCACCCGGAACCGGTCCCCATCCTTCAAGTGCGTCGCGAAGTCCAGGTTCCCCGTCGTGTCGTACCGCTGCCGCAGCACCGGCGGGATGATCGGATCCAACAAGTGGTCCGCCTCCTCCTCGCTCAACCCCTCCGTCGCCACCGTCCTCAGCAACCCCCCGATCCGATACGTCGGAGGCACCCCGACTTTCAGGTGAAGGTCGGAAGCGTCCAGCTTGCGCATCGCGCCCAGCAGACGGTGGATCGAGAAGGCATTGGCGGTGTCCATGGAGGGCCTCCTGCCTCACTGTAGGCCTCAAAGGATACGCATGTCGGCAATGCCCCGCCTACGGCCCGTTCGCGTTCAAGGCCTTCAGCATCTCCGTCAGCGGCACGTACATCGACCACACCACAAACCCCATCACCGCCACCAGAACCACCCACCCAATCCGCCCAACACCCCTGAACCCACCGAGCCCACCCGCGAGCGCCACCAGCCCCAACCCCAGCAGGATGTTGGCCACCTGCAGCGCCATCTGCGACCCCGGCGACCACGACGGAAAGTCCGCCCGCCAATACGCCCCCAAGCCGTGCACGGCTCTCGCCGCAAGCGGGAGCGCGACACCAAAGTCCCGGAAGATCTCCTCAAACTTTGGCATCATCAGGTACGCGAAGAACGTCCAGAACAGCACCAGCAACAGCCACGGCAGGGCAGCTCGGATCGGTTTCACGGGTTCCATCGCACGTCTCCTGCCATCAGCCCGGTGTTTCGACCACCGCCGCGGGTTCTTCCACAGGATCGGGAGTCGCCTCCACGTCCGGCCGCTCCACCGGCGTCCACTCCACCTTCGCCGCGCCAAGCAGCGTCCCCGTCGCGAACGCCAGGTCCACCTGCGCCACCTGGTACTCCGCCAGCGCGCGGATCTCCGCCAGCTGGGCCTCCGCGAGTCTCGATGCCGCGTCCAGCACGTCCGTGCTCGTCGAACGCCCCACCTCGAACGCCCGCTGCTCCGCCTGCAGCGCACGCGTGTTCAGCACCACGCTCTGACGCGCCGCCAGAATCCGCTGCCACCCCTCGTTGATCACGTCCACCGCGTTCAGCACTTCCTCGTGGATCGACTGTTCGCGGGCCGCGAGCGAGTTCAGCCGCTGGATCCGCGTCAGGATCGCGCTCGCCAGCCGCGACCGCGCCGCCTCGTTCCCCAGCGGGATCTCCGCGTTCAGCCCCAGCTCCCAATCCTCGAACCGGTTGTCCCTCGCCGTGCCCATCGACGAGCTGAACGAGTCCCCCAACCCGTTCACGCGGTACGTGTAGTCCAGCGAGAGCAGCGGCAGCATCTGATTCCGCGCCAGCCCGATGCTCGCCGCATCCGCCGCCAGCCGCAGCTCCAGCTCCAGCATCTCCATCCGGTTCGCGACCGCCTCCGCGCACAGCTTCGCCGGATCAAAGACATACTCCACCGGATCCGGCTCCGTCGTCGGCACCACCTGTGTCGGCGTCTCGATCGTCAGCCCCGGCATGTTCACGATCCGCTTCAGCTCCCGCTGCTGCAGCAGCAGGTTCCGCTGCGACGTGATGATCGCCTCCAGCCGGTCCGCAAGCCCCGCGCTCGCACGCGTCACCTCGATCTCCGCCGCGAGCTCCTGGCTCACCCGCCGCTGCGCACGCTTGAGCTGCGCATCCGCAAGCTCGTACTGCTGCTGCCGAACCTCAAGCTCCCGCCGCGCCTGGTACAGCCGCCAGTAGCTCCGATCCGCCGCGGCGATCTGCCTGATCGCCTCCAGCTTCGTCCTCGCCTCCGTCGCCTGCTGGTCGTACCCCGCGATACGCAGCGCGGCGGTATTCGCCCGTCGCCCCGCGTTCCGCAGGAGCGGATGGCTGATCGAAAACTCCAGATCCGACGTGTACGCCGGATTCAACGTGGAAAACGAGTTGTCGTTCTCGTTCCGCGAAATCGGCACCGACACCGACGCCGTCCCGCCCGTGATCAGCGGCACCCTCACGCCCGGCTCCAAAAACCGGTTCTGCCCCGTCGCCGTCACCAGCGAGCTGGAAGTGGGGGAGTCCGACTCCTGCCACCCGGAGCGGAACGTCAGCGCGCTCTCGAACCGCGCCTCCTCCTCGCTCACACGCTCCCTCGCAATCGCCGGATCAACCAGCGCAACCTTCAGCTCCAGGTTGTGCTCGAGCACGCTCTTGCGGGCGTCCTCGATCTTCATCTCCATCTTCTCAACGCCCTCAAACCGCCGCCGCACCACATCATCAGACGGCGGCGCATCGCTCTTCGGCTGCGCAAATCGTTCGAGATTCGCCGTCTCCAGCCGCCGTAGCCGCTCCTCCGGCTTCCGCGGCGCGCGGTCCAGATCATCAAGCACGAACGGATTGCGGGCGCACCCCGCGAGCAGGAACAGGAGCAACGCCGCCGTCGTTCTGGAGGTCTTCTGATTCACGCGAGTCCCTTGGTTCGGCTCAGGCCAACGCCCGGCGGAGATCTTCAATCAGGTCTTCCGGGTCTTCCAGCCCGACGCTCACCCGGATGAGCCCGTCGGTAATCCCCATCGCCAGCCGCTTGTCCCGGGGCACGCTCCGGTGAGAAGCCGTCGCCGGCCGCACCAGCAGCGATTCCACCCCGCCCAAACTCCCCGCCACGATGAAGCACTTCACGCGGGCCAGCGCGGCATCCGCCACCTCCACCCCGCCCTTCACCTCAAAGCTCATCATGCCCCCGAACCCGCGGAACCAATCGCGAGCCCGCGCGTGCGAGCCCGACGATTCCAGCCCCGGATAGTTCACCCGCGACACCGCCGCGTTCGTCGCCAGATACGCCGCGACCTTCAGCGCCGACTCGTTCTGCCGCCGCACCCGCACCCCGAGCGTCTTGATCCCGCGATCCAGCAGGAAGCACGCGTGCGGATCCAACGCACCGCCCAGCGTCCGCAGCGACCGCGAGCACCGCTCGATCCGCTCGCGCGACCCCGTCAACGCTCCCGCCAGAATGTCCGAGTGCCCGTTCAGGTACTTCGTCGCGCTGTGCATCACGAGGTCAAACCCGATCGTCTTCGGATTGAAGTTCACCGGGCTCGCGAACGTGTTGTCGATCATCGACGCCACGCCGTGCTCGCGGCAGAAACGGGCGATCTCCGGCAGGTTCGGCACCTCAACGAGCGGGTTGGTGATCGTCTCGCACCAGAACAGCTTGGTCGTCGGCGTCAGCGCCGCCTTCCACGTCTCCGGCTTGTTCGCGTCCACAAACGTCGTCGTCACCCCCATCGCCGGCAGGTGCTCCGTCAGAAAGTGAAAAGTCCCGCCGTACAGGCTGTCCTGCGCGATCACGTGGTCCCCGGCCTTCACGTGGCTGATGATCGCCGCCGTCGTCGCCGCCATCCCGCTCCCGCCCACCACCGCGGCTTCCATCCCCTCGAGTGCCGCGATCTTCGCGCACACGCCCTCGTGGTTCGGCGTGTTCCCGTAGCGGATGTACCCAGGCTCAGCATCCCCCACCAGCTCGTAGTTGGCGGTCTGAAAGATCGGCGTCACCACAGCATGCCGAATCCCCGGCCGCGGCGCGCCCGTGTGAACCGCATGCGTATCAAGCCCAAGCCGTCCATCACCCATGACAACATCCTCTCAAATCAACCCACCATCCACGAATGCCTAATGCCTAATGCCTTTCCCTACGGCCTACGGCCTATGGCCTAAGGCCTATGGCCTTCCCCCTACTCATGCCTCAACGCCACAATCGGATCCAACCTCGCCGCCTTGATCGCCGGGAACATCCCGAAGATGATCCCCGTGCCCGCCGAGAACGAGACGGACAGGATGATCGCCCACATCGGCGCCGTCGCCTTGCTCATCGGCGAATCTTCTCCTGCCTGTTGCATCGCGAGCACTCCCAGCAGCCCGATCGAAAGCCCGATCCCGCACCCGAGCATGCACAGCGTCACCGCTTCCACCAGGAACTGCATCAGGATCACGCTGGGCTTCGCGCCCACCGCCTTCCGCAGCCCGATCTCGCGCGTCCGCTCCGTCACCGACATCAGCATGATGATCATGATCCCGATGCCGCCCACCAAGAGCGACAGCGACACCACGCCCGCGATGAAGAACGTGATCGCGTTCGCGACCTTCTTGAACTGCTCGATCGCCTGCTCGATCGCCTGCACGCCGAACGTGTCCGGGTCCTCCGGCTTGAGCTGACGCATCCGCCGAAGCTGCGCCCGGATCTCCGCCTGCGCATCCTCGAACAACTCCGGCGCCTTGGTCTTCGCGATCGCGTACAAACGGGGCTCCGGCCGCATCGTCTCACCCGTCTTGAACGGGATGAAGATCTCCGTCTGCGCCTCGTCTCCGCCGAACATCGGGCTCACCTGCTTCGTCTCGACCACCCCGATGATCAGGAACCGCCGCCCGTCCACGAGGATCGTCGTCCCCGACGGCTCCGCCGGCAGCGCGAGCTCCTCGATCGCCTTGTCGTTCACCAGGCACACCTGCCGCGCCTCGTCTTCATCAATACTCGCGAGCGCCCGCCCCTGGATCACCGAGCGGTCCTCGATCAGGTGCCAGCTCGGCCGTACTCCCTGCACCGTCGCCACCGCGATCACCCGGTCCCCCGCCTGCACCGCCGGGTTCAGCTGCATCACCGGCGTGATCGCCTCCAGCGACGGACACACCGGCATCAGCGAATCGATCTGCGCCTTCGTCAGGCGGATCTTCCGGAAACTGAACGCATCCCGCCGGTCCGGTGGTATCCGCGGAAAGATCCACACCTTGTTCGTGCCAAACGTCGTGAACTGCTCCAGCACGTACGACTTGAACCCGTTCCCCGCCGCCGCCAACACGATCACCGCCGCCACACCGATGATGATGCCCAGCGTCGTCAGCATCGCGAGAAACTTGTTCGCCCAGATCTGCTTGATCGCGAGGAAAACCGTCTGGATGAGCCAGCGAATGACGATCACGGCGTAGCCCCTTCCGCCGCCGCCGCGCCCACCGCCTGTAGCGCGGCACGCCGGAGGAAGTCCAGGTGAATCGGGTCCTTGTCCGTCGGATTGTCCGACACAATCTTCCCGTCACGCAGCCGCACGATCCGCGCCGCATGCCCCGCCACGTCCTCCTCGTGCGTCACGATCACGATCG
>JBEIUO010000052.1:0-8861 GCA_040374335.1 Phycisphaeraceae bacterium | reverse complement strand
GGTCTGGGGAGGGGTGTTGGAGGGGGTGTTGGAGGGGGTGTTGGAGGGGGTGTTGGTGGTC
Source organism: Phycisphaeraceae bacterium (assembly GCA_040374335.1). Classification (GTDB taxonomy): domain Bacteria; phylum Planctomycetota; class Phycisphaerae; order Phycisphaerales; family UBA1924; genus JBEIUO01. The sequence goes on along the minus strand of JBEIUO010000052.1, from coordinate 8,800 downwards.
ACTTGGTATCACTCCCCTCGAGGAACTCTCCGACGACGAGATCGACGCGTTTGCCGTTGGAGTAGTTGAGACCGGAGACTTCGGCGATGATGGCGAACCGGGGCCAGTAGGGCGCGCGGTCGCGGTCGAGGACAACGAGAGCGCGGTCGTTCGTTTCGAGCCATACGCGGAGCTTCCACTCGTCGACGCGGCGGGAGCGGCCGTGGGTCTCGAAGATGAGGCTGTCCTCGTGGAAGGCGACGGCGGCGATCGGGCGTGTGCCGGAGGGGTCAGCGGCCTTCATTGCGGCGGCGAGCCGGGTGCTGATGCGCATGTCGGGCCAGTGGCCCGCGGCCCACGCGGCGGTGGTGGTGCCGATGATGAACGCGAGGATGGAGACGAGTTGGAGGGGGATGTACTCGCGTTTCATCACGCGTTTGATGCAGTAGGGGACGAAGATGGCGGCGAAGAGTGCGCCGAAACCGAGAAGACCGATGGCGTTGGCGCGGTCACCGGTGCGGCCGATCGCCCACGCGGCGGCGCCGAAGGTGGCGAGGAGGAAGAGGCCGACACCGAGGGCGAAGGTGTAGATGAGGACCCGGAGCCAGCGGCGGTTGAGGCGGCGTTCGAGTTTCGCGGCGAAGACCATGCGGGCGGCGAGGAGCGCGAGAAGGGGGTAGAGCGGGAGCGTGTAGTGCGGGAGCTTGGTGCCGGTGAACTCGAAGACGATCCACGAGGGAATGATGACGGCGAGGAGGAATGCGCGGGGGCGGTGTGCCCAGCGGAGGTTGCGTACGCGTTCCCAACCGGTGCCGGTCGTGGCGAGTCCGGTGCGCACGGCGCGGACGATGGAGGGGCCGAGCATGAGGCAGGCGGGGAACATCGCGACGAACACGAGGGCGGTGTGGTAACCGGCGGGGCCCCAGTGACCCTCCATGGCGGAGCCGGCGCGGCCGCCGGTTTCGCGCCAGACGCCGCGAAGGTACTCGGCGAGATCGATCTCGCGGGAGAGGAGGAGTACCCAGGCGCCGATGGGTGCGAGGACGAGGGCGAGGCCGACGAGAGGGCGGAGGCGGGCGATGAGCGGCCAGCCGCCGCCGAGCGCGGCGAGGACGATTGCGCCGAGAGAGACCACCATGAGCGGGACGGGGCCTTTGGTGAGGACACCGAAGGAGACTGCTCCCCACATGAGGAGGATCCACTTCCACTCTGCGGGGCGGGACCAGCGCACGGTTTCGACGACGCGCCACATGCCGTAGACGGCGAGCGTGGTGAAGAAGAGCATGACCATGTCGGCGCGGCCTTGCCTGGCTTCCCAGAACATGACTGGGGAGCAGGCGAGCAGCACGGCGCCGAGGAGTGCGGCGTGGGGCGCGAAGATGCGTCGGCCGAGTCGGAGGGTGACGAGGGCGGTGCCGATGGCGGCGAGGAGGCTGGGGAGGCGGTACATCCAGACCGCATCGTTTCCGGAGTACTCGCGGCCGAGGATCCTGCCCGTGAAGGCGGATGCGGATGCGGCCTGGAGCCAGTAGATGAGGGGTGGCTTCTGGAGGCGGGGGCGGTCTTGGACGCGCGGGACGATCCAGCCGTGCCAGGAGTCGGCTTCGAGCATTTGGCGGCTGGCTTGGACGAAGCGGGCTTCGTCGCGGTCGACGGCGGGGATGGTGAAGAAGCCGGGGAGGTAGAGGAACAGGCAAAGGAGGACGACGAGCCACTCGGGGCGAGAGCCTCGGGTCAGGGCCTGACCGATTCTCGGCAGGACAGCCAGCCGCGCGATACGCTCCAGCGGATTCCAATCAGATTGACCCGGGTTCTCATCGATGCCGATACCTCCGCAGACGTCAAGCCCCGACTATAACGCCCTTGGCGGTGGGAGGCCGCTGGCCTGGGGTCGGTTCGGGCTGGTGATTCTGGCGGGGGTGGTCTTGGCGGGGTTGGCTCTGCCGGCGGACCCGCATGTTGCGGGGGTGGCGGTAAACCTGCAGCCGGGGGCGAAGTGGGCGCTGGGTGGGGATTTGAAGCGGGAGTTGGAGTTTGCCCAGCAGTTTGGGGCGGTGACGAGCGTCGTGATCGCGTGGGTGGCGATTCTGCTGCTCGATGTGCAGAAGCGTCGGTACCTGGTGGCGTTCTTGGTCGCGACGGTAGCGAATGTGGTTGCGTGCAACGGGCTGAAGATGCTGTTGGGGCGGCCGCGGCCGAAGCTGCTGGCACCTTTCGAGTTGACGCCGCCATGGCAGACGCATGCGGTTGTGGATGCGGGCGGGGTGATCGAGCGGCATGGGTGGGAGACATCGCAGTTGTGGTCGTTCCCGAGTAGCCACACGGCGGCGGCGGTTGTGCTGGCGGTGTTCTTGATGCGGATGTACCCGCGGCTGCGACCGCTAGTGGTGTCGCTGGCGGTTGTCGTGGGGGTTGCGCGAGTTGTGTTGTTTGCACACTATCCGTCGGATGTGATTGGCGGGGCGACGGTGGGGTGGGCGATTGCGACGTTGGCGACGACGCCCGGAGCGGTGGCGCGGCTGTGTCCGCGGGCGTGGCGGTAGGCGGGGGCGTTCATGCGTGGGGCGACGGGGGTCGCACCGCGCATGGACAACATTCGGATGTCGCGTTGTGCGTGAGGATGCAGCCTATCCCGGCGTTGCGGAGCGTTTACGGGTCCGACGGCCTGAGGAGCGCGAGGAGGGCTCGGCGGTCGGCGGCGGTCGCGGGGGTGCCGTCGGCGTCGATATCGGGGAACTCGGCGTTGCCCGCTTCGAGGGCGTAGAGGTCTTCGATGTTGGTGAAGCCGTCGCCGTTGGCATCGCCTGCGCGGACGATCTCGAACCAGTTCAGGTTGAAGTCGCGACCGGCGGAGGCGCTTGAGTTGGTGATGCGGACAACGCTGCGACCGGCGGGGAGATCGACGAGGACGCGCTGGGTGCGGTAGGTTTGCCACGAGGCTGTGGTCTGCACGAAGGTCGAGGGCGTGAGGTCGGCGCCGTTGGCGGCGATTCGGAATGCGCACCCGGCGGTCTGGGTGGCGAGACGGACGCGGAGCTCGTAGCGGCCGGCGCGCGGCGTATCGACGGAGTACTCGATCCACTCGTTGGGACGGAACCAGCCGACGTTGTGCCCGCCTTCGGAGCAGACTTCGATGTCGACACCTTCCTGCGAGCGGTACTGGCCTCCGATGTTCGCGCCCTCGGTATCGAAGTACGCGGCGGTCGCGCCGCCGACGTCGTAGTTTTCCGCTTCGATCCGGGCGGGAATGACGGGGGCTGGAGTGGTGTAAGGGGCTTGCGGGGGGCGTTGGGAGACGCGGACGTAGTCGATCCAGAAGGTGGCGGGCAGCGGGGTTGAGGCGTTGGGAGAGCCGGGCCAGTTGCCACCGACGGCGAGGTTGAGGAGGAAATGGAAGGGCCGATCGAACGGGGCCCGGTCGTTCGCGGGCGCGGCGGAGCTGAACCAGGTCGCGCTGGAGACTTGGAAGAACTGGGTGCCGTTGATGTACCAGCGGATCTCGTCGGGTTCCCATTCCATGGCGTAGACGTGGTATGCCGCGTCCCAGTCGCCGGGGGTGCTGCCACCGGTGGCGACGTTGTTGGGCCACGGGTTGCCGTGGTGGATGGTGCCGTGGGCGGCGTCGGCCGCGTTCACGGTTTCGAGGATGTCGATCTCGCCGCTGGAGGCCCAGCCGCCGTAGGTGTTGGTGCTGGGGAGCATCCAGAATGCGGGCCAGAGGCCTTGTCCGGCGGGGACTTTCATCCGGGCTTCCATTCGCCCGTAGAGGAAGTCGCGGCGGTTCAAGGAGCGGATGCGGGCGGAGGTGTAGGCGAACCCGTTGAAGGATTCGGCGCGTGCGGTGATGCGGAGGGTGCCCTGCCAGACGAGCAGGTTCTGGGTCCGACTGGTGTAATACTGCTGCTCGTTGTTGCCCCAGCCCGGGTTGCCGTACTCGGCACCGTTGCCGATCATGACTTCCCAGTTTGTGGGGTCGAGCTGGGTTCCGTTGAACTCATCGGCCCAGACGGGCACCCAGGCCTGTTGCGCGACAGCAGCGGGGGCGAGGGTTGCCGCGAGGATGAGGGCGCGAAGTTGCATGCGATGGATGAGAGTACACCTACTTTACTTCGGCCGTCGGCTCGCCCCGGATGACGCGTTTTGGCGTGCGATCGGAGTTGAAGACACCCCAGTGCTTCTCGACCTCGTCGGGGCTGGGGCCGCCCTTCCACTTCTCGTCGAAGGCCTCGAAGTAGAAATAGGGCAATCGACGCTGGGTGGCCCAGTCGCGGAGCGCGCGGTAGAAGAGCTCTTGTTCACCTTCGCCCGGGGTGCCGACAATACCAATGGCCTGGTAGCCCTCGGTGCCCCTCTTGGTGGCCCAACCGATTTCGGTGACAACAACGGGGATCCCGGGGTAGCGTTTCTCGATCTCGGCGAGGCGGTCGCGGGTCCAATCGAGGGCGTCGGGGAGTTGTTGCTTGTTCCACATGGCGTAGAGGTGCGCGGCGATGAAGTCGCACTCGGCGGCGACCGGCGCACTGTCATCGCTGGTCCAGAAGGCGAAGTCGTCGCAGGTGGTGACGGGGTGTTTGGTTGCCTGGCGGACTTCCCGGATGGCTGCGACGAGGCGGTCGCGTGAGGAGCGGTGGGAAGACCAGGTGACCTGGGTTTCGTTGCCGACGCCGAGGGCGAGGACGACGTCGGGGAACTCGTTCGCGAGGCGGATGGCCTCGGCGATCTCGGCGGCGTTGTTGGCGACGGCGTCGGGGAGTTCCTCGCGTTTTCCGTCGGTTTCGCGGTACTCGGGGGCGATCCAGGCCCCGACCATCACGCGGATGGGGAGTTTCTCGGCGCGGACGAGGCGGCAGATGATGCCGGCGCTGCCGCGGGAGGCGTAGACGCGGATCATGGGCCAGTGGCGCGACATGATGCGGAGGTCTTCGAGAATCTCGGATTCCGAGGGGTCGTTGACGCCTGGGGACTGACCGTCGCGGTGCGGTCCGTAGCAGATACCGGCGCCGAGCCAGTGGCCATTGGAAGAGGCGTCGAAGGCGCGGCGGTCGATCGGTGCGTCAGAAGGGGAAGGCGTGGGGCGCGTCGATGCGCCCCACGCGCAGAGCAGCGTAAGGAAGAGAACCCCGATGGAAGAGGTTGCGGTCATGTGGAACTCCGAAAGCCGCGAGGTCCGTTCGCGGGGTGCGTGTCCGATCGGGGTTGGTGGTCGCGTGGGCGATTAGCGGCGGCGACGACCGGCGAGGGCGAGACCACCGACGAGGAGGAGGCCGGCGCTGGGGGCGGGGGTGACGACGACGTCGTCGAACCACGCGGCGCCACCGGCGAACTCGGGCTGGAGGAAGAGGAGGAAGGTCTGGACCGACGTGGTGCCCGCGGGGGCGACGCCGACGGCGGGGGTGTTGTCGAGCCAGGAGTCACGCGGGGACGCGGCGTCGAGGATGCGGGTTTCGGCGAAGCCGATCTCGGTGTTGCCAGCGTCGAAGAAGGCAATCTTCATGACGGCCCAGTTCGCGCCGCTCATCGCATCGTTCGACCAGTTGTAGGAGAAGCAGTCGATGGACCAGATCTGGCCGGCGGCGGCGGGGAAGGCCTGGAAGGCGCCGGTGACGTTGAAGCCACCGCTGAAGTTGCCGAACATCTTGGCCATGCGGTCGCCACCGTGGGCCGGGAAGAGGCCGGCGGCGGAGGAGGATTCGGTGTAGGCGTTTCCGAAGGCGATCCAGCCGCTGTAGCCGGACTCGAAACCGGGGTTGGTCAGCAGATTGGCGTTGGCGACGCCGGCGGCGCCGGCGACTGCGACGAGGGAGGACAGGAACAAGGACTTGCGCATAGCTCTCTCCGAGAAAGGGACGGAATGTCGGCCGGCCCCGCCGCGCGGAACCTGGGCCTATTGATCTCTGCCAGCCATGGTACTGAAACGGGATACTTCCGCAACTGTTTCATGGACTGTTTCGGGGATTTTTCTGAAGGGGTCCGCGGGGGGGCGGAGGGCGTTTTGGGGCGATAAATCGGACCCTCGGCAAGAATCGGTGAAACATCCGCTTGCGTGGAGAGGGGTCTCTTGGTAGCATTCCGGGGCCGGGGCTGGATCTGTTTCAGTCCCCACGAGCGCGTATGGGAAAACGAGGTGCGGCCGTGTCATCGGTGCGAGTCATTGCCCGGGAGTTGGATGTATCGCCGGCGACCGTGTCGCGGGTGCTGAACAACCACCCGGACGTGGACGAGCAGACCAGGGCACGGGTGATGGAACGGATCAACGCCCACGGGTACTTCCCGAAGGTTGGTCCCCGGCTGGCGAACGTCGTCGCGTTGGCTTACCCCCGAAGACCCCGTGCGGACGGAGTACGGGTCGTTCGAGGCCTCTTTGCTGACGGGGATCATGCGGGGCCTTGGCGAACAGCACTTTGATCTCAAGCTGATCAGCATCCGTCGCGACAAGGACCCCAAGGAGACGTACTCGCAGTTCTTCATGCGAAAGGGCGTGCGGGGCGTGGTTCTGCGGTGCTTCCGGCATACGCGCCAGACGATTTCGGAGATCGCGGCCGAACGGTTTCCGGCGGTTGTGGTTTCCGAGCACTTTGACGACCCGAACGTGAACTCGATCCGAGCGGAGTCCTATTCCGCCAGCCGTCGCGCGGTCGAGCACCTGATTTCCCTCGGGCACAGGCGGATCGCGCTGGCGGTGCACAACATCTCGGACAGCGACCACGGGGATCGCCGCCGCGCGTACGACGACGCGTTGCACTGCGCGGGGATTCCCTTGGATCCGTCGCTGATCTTCGAGTTATCGGCGTCGCTGTCGTCGGGTGAGCAGGTGCTTGATTCGCTGCTGAACTCTTCGCCGCGGGCGACTGCGGTCTTTGCGACCAACCCGATGACGAGTTTGGGGATTATGCGGCGGGCGCAGGAGCGCGAGCTGGTGATCCCTCGCGATCTTTCGGTGGTCGGGATGGACGACAGCGACATTCGGATGCATGTGTGGCCGCGGCTGACGGCGGTGTGTCAGGATGCGACGATGCTGGGGTACGAGGCGGCGGCGTGGCTGTGCCACCGGCTTGCGCGCAAGGGCGGGAGGGTGGAGGCGTTCAGGCGCACGCTGCCGACGGTCTTTGAGGTGAACGGGACGACGGCGGCACCGCGGGTGGGGGCGAAGAGCGAAGAAGATGCGGAGGGGGAGCGTCCGAATCGGGTGAAGAAGCGAAGCGAATGAACGCTCGGCGGAATCGTCCGCCGAACGGTGTGTGATGGGATGTTTGTTAACGGGAATCGAAGACTCAAGGAGTATCAGATGCGTGCGACAACTCTGACAGTGGTGTGCGGGCTGGCGATGACGGCGACGCTTGCGAGCGGGCAGCTGACGAACCCGAGCTTCGAGATCCCGGGGTCGACGAGCGTGTTCGATGGTTGGACTACGTTCGAGAACGCGATTCCGGAGTTCGCGACCGCGCGGACGGGTTCGGTGTCGCTGAAGCTGTTCGGCAATGGCGGCGGCGCGTACAACGCGGCGGGCGCGTTCCAGGACCGGCCGGTGGTTGCGGGGCAGGCGTACGAGGCGACCGCGTGGTCGTTCCACTCGTCCAGCGACCCCATGCAGGGCTCGAACTTCTCGGTGATCAACATCGAGTGGCTGAACTCCGGCGGCGGGCAGATTTCGTTCGTGAGCGGCGCGGCGACCGACGCGGCCGATCCGACCAACACGTGGAGCCAGGGCACCGTCACCGGGATCGCTCCGATCGGCGCGGTGACGGCCCGCGTCGTGGTGCTTCACCTGCAGGGCCCGGAGTTGCTGCCGGGCGCGGTGCTGTTCGATGACGTGACGTTTGCCCAGACGACGGTCACCGGGCTCCAGAATCCGGGCTTCGAGAACGACTACCAGGGTTGGACTTCGTTTAACAACGCGTTCATCTCGACCGACTTTGCCCGCACGGGGACCAAGTCCGCGAAGATGTTCGGTTGCTTCTGCAGCCCCTTCAACGCGACGGGCTGTTTCCAGGACTTCCCGGCGCAACCCGGGCAAAACTGGGAGGGCAAGGCGTGGGTGGCGACGCGCGCGAACGACCGGATCTCCGGCGCGAACTTCGCGATCCTGAACATCGAGTTCCGCGACGCCGGCAACAACCTGATCAGCTTCGTTTCCGCCCCTGCTGCCGATGCGAACACGACGCCTGATGTCTGGTCGCAGGTTGTGGTGTCGGGCGTTGCTCCGGCCGGGACGGTGACGGCGCGTCTGGTTCCGCTCCACATCCAGCCCGAGTTTGCGGGTGGTGCGGTGTGGTGGGACGACGCGGAGTTTGCCCAGGTCGAGGACCCGGGCTGCCCTGCCGACTGGAACAACGACGGCGGCATCGACGGTGACGACGTGATCGCGTTCTTCGAGCAGTGGGACGCGGGCAACGCGGACTACGACGGGGCCAACGGCACCGACGGCGACGACGTCATCGCGTTCTTCGCCGACTGGGACACCCAGTGCACCGGATAAGCGGCTTTCACTTCGCAGGTTGACGCGGACAGCTCGCACCAGATGGCAACACTGCAACTTCAAGACCTCGCGAAAATCTACCCGAATGGCACACAGGCCGTCGGGGGTGTCACACTGGACATCCCCGACGGCTGTTTTTGTGCGTTGCTCGGGCCTTCGGGGTGCGGGAAGTCGACGCTGCTGCGGATGATCGCCGGTATTGAGTCTGTGACCTCGGGTCGGATTGTGCTCGCGGACAGGAACATCACCTCCATGCACCCCAAGGACCGGGACATGGCGATGGTGTTTCAGAGTTACGCCCTCTACCCGCACCTGACGGTGGAGGAGAACATCGCGTTTCCGCTG
>JBEIUO010000762.1:0-1848 GCA_040374335.1 Phycisphaeraceae bacterium | reverse complement strand
GAACATCATCAACTTCCAGAGCCTCATCGCGACCAAAGCGGCCAGAATCTGCGGAGCGGCCGCCGGAGACCCCGTCATCGACTTCGGTTTGCGACGTGCTCAGGGCATCGACGGAGCCCTCTCCGCGACCCGTGCCGCGTGGATCGGCGGTATAGCGGCCACAAGCAACGTACTCGCAGGAAAGATGCTCGGAATCCCCGTCCGAGGGACTCGCGCGCACAGTTGGGTGATGAGCTTCGGCGACGAGCGAGAGGCGTTCCGGACGTACGCGGACGCGATGCCCCACAACACCCTGCTGCTCGTCGACACATACGACACGCTCGAAGGTGTTCGCCACGCGATCGAGGTAGGCCATGAACTCAAGCGAAAGGGACACCGACTGCTGGGAGTGCGGCTGGACTCGGGGGACCTTGCATACCTCAGCATCCAGGCCAGGGCGATGCTTGATGCCGCGGGGCTCTCGGAGGCACGGATCGTTGCCAGCAACGACCTCGACGAGGGAACCATCGAGAGTCTGAAGCACCAGGGCGCGAAGATCGACACATGGGGCGTCGGCACGCGGCTGGTCACAGGGCACGACCAGCCAGCGTTGGGCGGCGTCTACAAACTCGGTGCGATGGAGACGAGGCCTGGTGAATGGACCTCCGTCGTAAAGGCGAGTGAACAACTGGCGAAAGCGAGCATCCCGGGGGTCCTGGGGGTTCGTCGCGTCACCCACGAAGGCAAGATGGTGGCCGACATGATCTACGACGAGTCGCTGGCCGGCACGCCGCGCGACATGATCGTCGATCCGAAGGACCCAACTCGGCGCCGACGCGTCGGCGGCGCGTTCGTCGAGCTGCTCCAGCCAGTGATTCGAGAAGGAACGCTGGTCTCTGGATCCCCCACACTCGCCGATGCCCGGGCCCGATGCGAACGCGAACTCGCCATGCTCGATAGCACCTGCAAGCGACTGCTGAATCCCCACGAGTACCCCGCGGGGCTCGAAGAATCACTGCACGAGAAGCGTCTGCAGATGATCGCCACGGTCAGGCACGCCAAGGGCTCCCCCACCGCTGCCCCCCGAGAGGAGACGACGCGATGAAGTTTCTGAAAGTCGCTGGCGCAGCAGTCAATCAGACACCGATGGCCTGGCGCGCCAATCGACTGAACCTCCTGCACGCAATCCGCCAGGCACGCGAAAGCGGCGTCAGCCTTCTCTGCCTCCCAGAACTATGCACCAGCGGGTACGGATGCGAAGACGCCTTCGCCTCGCCCGACGTTCGTGACCGCTGCTGGCGCATGGTGAGCGAACTCCTTCCCGAGGCCCGCGGGCTCGCGGTGTGCTTCGGCCTCCCCGTCATGCACCGCAACGCCCTGTTCAACTGCGCCGCCATGGCCGTCGACGGACGCGTCATCGGGCTCGTGGCCAAGCGCCACCTCGCCGGCGAAGGCCTGCACTACGAGCCCCGGTGGTTCAAGGCGTGGCCAGAGGGCGTTCGTGCAGAGGTCGAGACCCCATTAGGCGTTCTGTCCATCGGCGATCTGATGTTCGACATCGGCGGGGTGCGGGTCGGCTTCGAGATCTGCGAGGACGCGTGGGTCGCGCAGCGTCCCGGCGCAAACCTCGCGAGATACGGCGCGGACATCATCCTGAACCCCAGCGCATCGCACTTTGCCTTCGGAAAGATCAACGTCCGCGAGCGATTCGTGCTGGAAGGCTCGCGCGCGTTCGGCACCGCGTACGTCTACTCCAATCTCCTCGGCAACGAGGCCGGACGCGCGATCTACGACGGCGGAGTGATCATCGCCTCCTGTGGCGAACTTCTCGCGCGTGGCGAACGGCTCAGCATGAAGGACTGGCTGCTG
>JBEIUO010000804.1:0-1642 GCA_040374335.1 Phycisphaeraceae bacterium | reverse complement strand
GAGGGCGGTGCCCCATCCTTGCCACTGGCGAGCGGCGTCGGTCGCGGGGGCGGTGACATCCCACCCCGTAGACGGGATGCCTCCGTCTTTGTCCGAGGTCTGTCCGAATCCTCCTTCGCCTGGGTTCCCGTAGTGGAACGCTGCGCCAGCCTTTCCCTTTCCGATGACCTCCGTGCGCTCCGCGCCCGCCGCCTTGTCGATGGCCTTCGACACGTCGAGCGACTTCGGGAAGCCGCTGCCGTACAGCCACGAGAGGCAGTCCCGCACTTCCCATCCGGCGTCTTCGATGGCGCACGCGAGGCGGTAATAGGTGCGCGTGCCGCCGAACGCGATGAGGTGCGCGCCGGGTTTCGCAACGCGCAGGGCCTCGGTCCAGAACGGCACGCCGGGAACGCCGTGGTCCCATCCCTTGCCCATGAACGCGAGCCCGTAGGGCGGGTCCGTCACGATGGCGTCGATGCTGTTGGCCTCCATCTCGCGCATGGCTTCGAGGCAGTCGGCGTGAATCAGCTTCGGGGTCTTGCGGTCGCTCTCGGTCACGTCGTTCTCCGGTTGTCCGAACAGGTGCAGCTGGCTTTTCACTCCTCTTCCTCCTCTTTGAGGTAGCTGTCGGGCCAGGACTCGACCATCTTCGCGAGCGCTCTGTGTGCGGCCTGACGTCCGATCTGCGCGGCCCTCGCGGCGTACTGCCTCTCCTTGAAGCCCAGGTCAGAAAGCCGATTGACCTGGGTGCCCTGGTCTCGGAGCAGCAGCTGGGCGTAGCTGAAGTGGTTGGTCAGGTGGTCAGCCGCTGCCGCGCAGTGATGCCGGGCGATCCGAAGGAACTGCGCCGCGTCTGCTGCCACGTCATCGTCCCCGGCGCGTCGCAGGTTCAGCGCGAGGACGAGGGCCATGCCACCGAGCGACGTCAGCGCATCGAGCGAGTCCTCCGCCACCCCTGAGTCGGAGTCCAGAAAGCGCTCGATGTCTCCCAGGCTCTCCCTGAGCATCCACGTTCCGGCGACCGCCCCTCGGCGGATCTCGTCCGTGGAAGGTGCCGCCATCGAAGCGATCGGGTGTCGTTCTTTCATTTTACTTATAGCCTCTCCATGCGGGCGTTGCGATGGAACGCGCGCACGCGCAGCTGTGCTCGGTCAAGGTCTCTGTGGATCGCGTAGACTGTCCGAGGGTCGTCGGACTCTTCGCCTACGATTAGCTTGTCGTTGTAGACCATCCGGCCGTTCTCGGCTAGGTCGAGCCAGTAGTTTTGTAACGGGATCCTGAGCCGCAAGCGCCCCATCGCTCGGTGCCACGATTCCAGCGAGCCGACTTCGCCCCACTCTCTCAGCGCGTCTGATCGCAGGCCCGTCGTGAGATCGAACGGCTGACCCTCGAACCACGAGCACTTGCCTAGCTCGACCATGAGCCGGGACACGATGGCTTCGTGCTTCGCTGCGCGGTCTCTGGCGCGCGGCGACTCGTCGGTGTCGACGATCGTCGGCCCCTTCTTCCCCGCGATCTCCACCGGCGCGATCTCCGTCTTGAAACGCCCCGCCGCGATGGCCGCGACCGCCTTCTGGTGCGAGTGCAGCGCGAACTCGTCCTGCCGCGCGCGCGTGATGCCGGCCTTCTTGGCCGTGTACTCGGCGTGGCCGCCCATGTG
>JBEIUO010000254.1:0-4851 GCA_040374335.1 Phycisphaeraceae bacterium | reverse complement strand
TTCAAGTCCGCATCACGCCCGACGCCATCACCACGCAACGCATCCCCGTTCACCACGAACCGTTCTCGACCGTCTTCTACGAGGCCGTCGCTGATACCGCCCCCGCCGAAGGCCTCAGCTCCTTCGTCTCCGGTCTCGCCGAACTTCAATCCCGCGCCACATCGCGCGGCGAAGGCCTCCTCGATTTCCTCGCCCGCAACACGTCCCAGCTCGACCAACCCGTCAAAGCCATGATCGACGATCTCGCCAAGGAGGTTCTCAGTGGATAAGAAACCCACCCCCATGGACTTCACCACGCTCGCCAACCGCCACCGCTCCCTCGACAACGAGCGCCACGCCGCGGCGGCCCAGCTCAAGTCCGCCCAGTCGCGCCTCGACGAGGCCAAGACCAAAGCCCGCGAGCAGTTCGGCACCGATGATCTCGCCGCGCTCCGCGAGAAGCTCGAGGCGATGAAAGCCGAGAACCTCGCCAAGCGCACCGCCTACCAGGCCCTCCTCGACGACATCGACACCCGCCTCAAGGCCATCGATTCCAACTTCGCCCAGGCCTCCGGGGCCAAGGCGTGACCCCGCAGGCTCCGCCGCCAACTCCCGTGAAACTTGCTCAGCGTCTGGGCGAACTCCGTGGCATTCAGCGTCGACTGCACCAGGAGCAGACGCGCGACCAGGCCGAACTCGCCGCGGTCAAGGCCCGCATCGAGCTCTACCCAAAGGTCGCCGCCGCGCTCCAGTCCCTCAGCGAGAAGCTCTTCCAGGAACTCCTCGGCACGCTCGAGCAGAAGCTGACCATCGCGCTTCAAGAAGTCCTCGGCCAACCCCTCACGTTCCACGCCGAAGCCAGCGCCGACCAGCGCAGCGGCGTCACCGTCGAACTCAAGCTCAAGATGGCCGGCAAGGACGTCAGCATCATGGACGGTTCCGGCGGGAGCGTCGCCAACGTCCTCTCCGTCGGCCTCCGCATGTTCGCGCTCGCCTCCCTCGACCCCGCGAAGCACGCCCGCGTGCTCATCCTCGACGAGCCCGATTGCTGGCTCCGCCCCGATCTCGTCCCCCGCCTCGCCAAGATCATCGCCGACGCGGGTCGCGCCCTGGGCTTCCAGGTCATCCTCATCAGCCACCACGACATCAACGTCTTCCGCCCGCTCGCCGACCGCATCATCCAGCTCCAACCCTCGCCCTCCGGCGTCACCGTCCAGCACATCGACCCGCACCAGCCCGCCGACCCGGGCGAGTCCTGACGCCGTGCTATTCTGTGGGAGATGCCGACGACCCCCACACCGCTCCCTCCCCTCGCCACCAGCCTCATCGATCGCTTCAACCGCCGCACCGCCACCATCGGCGTCGTCGGCCTCGGTTACGTCGGGCTCCCCCTCGTGCGCGCCCTCCACGACGCAGGCTTCACCGTCATCGGCTACGACATCGACCCCCGCAAGATCGAGTTCCTCTCCCGCGGCGAGTCCTACCTCAAGCACCTCGGCGAAGACCTCCCCCGCACCCTCGCCGCCTCCCCCCGGTTCTCCGCGTCCTGCGACGAAAACGCCCTCCGCGCGTGCGACGCCATCGTCCTCTGCGTCCCCACGCCCCTCGGCAAGCACCAGGAACCCGACCTGAGCTACGTCGAGAACTCCGCCGCGATGGTCGCCCGCGTCCTCCGCCCCGGCATGCTCGTCTCCCTCGAATCCACCAGCTACCCCGGCACCACCCGCGAAGTGTGCCTCCCTCCGCTCCAGTCCACCGGACTCGTCTGCGGCACCGACTTCTTCCTCGCCTTCAGCCCCGAACGCGAAGACCCCGGCCGTACCGGTCTCGAAACCCGCACCATCCCGCGCCTCGTCGGTGGCCTCGACCCCGCGAGCGGTCAGGTCGCCGCCGCGATGTACCGCGCCGCCATCGACCGCGTCGAACTCGTGGACACCGCCGAGATCGCCGAAGCCGCCAAGCTCCTGGAGAACATCTACCGCGCCGTCAACATCGCGCTCGTCAACGAACTCAAGCCCGTCCTCGCCGACATGGGCATCGACATCTGGAAGGTCATCCACGCCGCCGCCACCAAGCCCTTCGGCTTCCAGCCCTTCTACCCCGGCCCCGGTCTCGGCGGCCACTGCATCCCCATCGATCCCTACTACCTCACCTACAAGGCCCGCGAGTACGGCCACTCCACCCGCTTCATTGAGCTCGCCGGCGAGATCAACCACCGCATGCCCCGCTACGTCGTCGATCGCCTCGCCGAAGCCCTCAACGCCGACGGCAAAGCCCTCAAGAACGCCCGCGTCCTCGTTCTCGGTATCGCCTACAAACCCAACATCGACGACATCCGCGAGACACCCGCCGCGGAGATCATCGAACTCCTTCACGACCGCTCCGCCACGGTCACCTACCACGACCCCCACGTCCCGCAGTTCCCCTCGATGCGCAAGTACCGCATCGACCTCCGCTCCGTCCCGCTCTCGCCCGACGAACTCCGCGCCGCCGACGCCGTCCTCATCGTCACCGATCACGCCGCCGTCGACTACACCCTCGTCGGCCAACACGCACGCCTTGTCGTCGATACCCGCGACGCCATGTCCCGGGCCATCGCCCCCGCGGCCCGCATCGTCAAGGCCTGACAGCCCCTCTCCGTTCGGCCCTCCCTCCCCCGCCGGAATACCATCGCCCTCTTATGGCACTCCCCCCGCCCATCACCCCGGCCGAAGTCGAGCTTGCATACGCCGCCGCCCAAAAGGTCGTCGAGACCCACCGCCGCGTCTCCGCCTGGATGCGCACCGGCATGACCCTCGCCGAGATCGACCTCTTCATCGCCAAGACCCTCGCCGATCTCGGCTGCCGCTCCTGCTTCCTCGGCTACCAGGTCCCACGCACGCCACGCTTCCCCTCGCACTCCTGCCTCAGCGTCAACGAGTGCGTCGTCCACGGCACCGCCACCAGCCTCGATCGCCCCCTCCGCCAGGGCGACCTCCTCAAAGTCGACATCGGCGTCTTCCACCAAGGCTGGGTCGGCGACGCCGGCTGGACCTACTCCTTCGGCCCGCCACTTCCCCGCATCCGCGACCTCATGAACTGCGGCAAAGAGTCCCTCCGTCGCGGCGTCCAGACCCTCCGTCCCGGCAACCGCCTCCTTGCATGGGCCCAGGCCGTCGAGGGCTACGTCGAAGGCGAGTGCGGCTTCCACCTCGTCCGAGGCCTCGGCGGTCACGGTTACGGCCGAAAGCTCCACGCCGCGCCGTACGTCAGCAACACCCTCCCAACCTACCCCGGCGAATGGCCCGACGCCCAGACCGCCTGCCGCCCCGGCACCCTCGTCGCCGTCGAGCCCATGATCGCCATCAGCACCGGCGAGACCACCCAGGAAAACGGCCAGTGGCCCGTGCTCACCGCCGACGGCTCCATGAGCGTGCACTACGAGCACGACGTCCTCATCACCGAGAGCGGTCCCCGCATCCTCAGCGAAGGAATGGAAGATTTGCCCGACGTCATCGGGTGATTTTCTGCAGAATCTTCACTTGGCGAAGGCCACGCCTACACTCTGGCCCGTGGATCGAAGGATCGAACAGATCTTTGCGGATTTGCGGGCCAATCGCTCAACAGCGTTGATGCCTTTCGTCTGCGGCGGATTTCCGTCGCCAGGCGTCTTGCCGCGTCTCCTCCCTGCTCTGCAGGACGCGGGTGCATCCGTTGTTGAAATCGGTTTCCCGTTCTCTGATCCAATTGCCGACGGCCCCGTCATCGCCGAGGCCATGAACAAGGCCATCGCCGCCGGGTCCACCGCCGCCAGCATCTTCGCCGAAGTCGAGTCCGTCCGCGCCTCCCTCTCCATCGGCCTCGTCGCGATGGTATCGGTTTCACTCATCCTCCGACTCGGTGGCCCCAAGGCCTTCGCCACCCGCGCCGCCGCCGCCGGTTTCGACGGTCTCATCGTCCCAGACGTCCCCCTCGAAGAATCCGCCGAACTCCGCGACGCCGCCGCCGCCTCCGGCCTCACCTTCTCCCACCTCATCGCCCCCTCCACCTCCCCCGCCCGCGCCGCCGACATCGCCGCGGCATCCACCGGCTTCTGCTACCTCCTCGCTCGCGCCGGCATCACCGGTGAACAGGGCAACCTCCCCGACATCGGCGGTCGCGTCTCCAAGCTCCGCCAGATCACCAAGCTCCCCATCGCCTGCGGCTTCGGTGTTTCCACCGTCCAGCAGGTCGCCGCGGTCGTCCGCCACGCCGACGCCGCGATCGTCGGCAGCGCAATCGTCCGCCGCATGAGCGACGCCCTGGCCGCGGGCAAAGATCCCGTCGCCGAGGCCGCGACCTTCGTACGCTCTCTCTGCACGGGCCTCGCCAGAGATGGCGGCTCCGACGCCCCCGCTGGGGCAGGGAGGGCCGGCTGATGAGCGTCGTTCAGGCAGTCGTCCTCGCGCAGTCTCGACAACGCACGGTTAGGTTCTCCATTCCGCAACGCTGAAGTCCGAAGGATCAACCAACTGACATACGGCTCGTCTCCGTTTGGGGCGGGCCGCCGGGCAATCATTGAACAACGCCCCTCGCCTCCGCGCGGGGCACACCACTCGATCGGGAGTCCCTGATGAACACGTACGCAAACGGCAACGGCAAAAGTCACGCAGACCTCGCAGGTTTCACTCGCACCGAAGGAGGACACCTGATCCAGCCCCGCGTCGAGCAGTACTACGCCTCCGAAGTCTTCAACGAACGCGTGATGCAGCAGCGCCTCCCCAAGGACGTCTTCCGCCGCATCCAGCAGACCATCCAGCACGGTGAACCCCTCGACAACGGCATGGCCGATGTCGTCGCCGCCGCCATGAAGGACTGGGCTATCGAAAAGGGCGCCACCCACTACACCCACTG
>JBEIUO010000710.1:0-2181 GCA_040374335.1 Phycisphaeraceae bacterium | reverse complement strand
GAGCGCGCGCGAGCGGGCGAGTCGATGCGGAGCAGCAGGCCGTGCTGTTCTATGTGTACAGCACGGAAGTCGCCGGGCTTCGGCGGCATTTGCTGAACAAGGGAGTGCGCGATGGCGGTTCGTACAGCGGGGCAAGGGGCCCGGACGGCGCGCCCTGCGTGGTGTTCGAGGTCGCGTACCGAGACTACATGCCGGCGGGGGAGTTGCGGGTGCATGATCCGGATGGGTATGTGATTCTCGTCGGGCAACTGGGGTAAGGGTGACGGCCGCTTGCCGCGGGGTGCGATCTGGACGGAACGGGGCAGTTGGTGCATCTTCGGCGGGTGGGTTCGGACACAGGAGATGCGCGATCAAGATCCGTCGTCAGTTGGTCGGCGTGGGTTGTGTGGGCTTGGCGCTTGCGGGGGTGGCGGGGTGCGCGTCGTCGGAGCGGGCAGTGTCTGCTCGGGGCGACGCGGCGGCGGCCGATGTAATCGGTTTTGATCCGAGCGTTCGGGTCCTCATGCGGCCGAGTGACTTGCTCATCAAGAACCCTGAGGTGCAGGGGCAGTCGGGTGTGGCGCGGGCATTTGACGTTCGCGGCACGAGCAACCACGTGGTGCTTTCGTTTACGGCGCGTGCTGAAGTGCCGCAGCTTAAGGATCTGGCGGCGTTCGCGGCGTGGGCGGATGGGATGCTGAAGGAGCGGGAGATTCGCGATGTGGATTTGCGCGGGATGCGCAATCCGATCGAGGAAGCGGGGCTCGCGTTCGTGGCGCGGAGTTATGTGAACCGGCCGGGTGCGGCGGGGGCGGTGTGCGACGCGGCGGGGGTGCGGTTTGAGACGCCCGGGGGGTTCTGGACGATCACGTGGAACGCGGATCTCGGGAAGATTGATGCGTCGATGCCGGTGATCCGTGAGGTGCTGAGGATCATGGACATCGAGCGGGCCGGAGGGGGAGTTGTGGCGGAGGCCGCGGCGGGCGTGCTGGGGCCTGGCTCGCCTGCGCCGGCGCTCGCGGTGCGAGAGCGGATTCGGGGGACGCCGGTCGACGCGTTGTAGGCGGAGGGGACGTATGTGGTTGAGTTCTGGGCGACGTGGTGCGGGCCGTGCGCGGAGAGCATTCCGCATCTCACGGAGTTGGCGAGGGCGCACAAGGACGTGCGGTTCATCGGCATCAGTATTCTCGAGGAGAACGACAAGAAGCATGTGCAGGAGTTTGTCGCGGCGATGGGCGACAAGATGAACTACACCGTTGGGTACCCGGGGAACAAAGACGGGATGGCGCAGACGTGGATGACGGCGGCGAGGCAGCGGGGCATTCCGACCGCGTTTCTCGTTCAGCGCGGCCGTGTGGTTTGGATCGGGCACCCTGTCGCGTTGGGGAAGCCTCTGGAGCGACTGGCGCAGGGCACGCTTGATGTGGACGCCGAGTTGAAGAAGTTTGAGGCCAAGCTCAGGGCGGAGGACGAAGCTGCAGCGAGGATGGCCGCGGTGGCGGAGTGCGAGAGGCTGTTTGATGCCGGGGAACGGGCGGCGGCGAAGGCAGCCTTGGCGAAGATCGAGGAGACGCCGGAGGGACGGTCGGAGGCGGAACCGCTGCGGATGGTGTGGCTGTGCTTGGAGGAGCCGCGGGTGTGGCGGGAGAAGATGGTGGCGGCGATGGAGGCGTCGACGCAGGAAGGGAGCGAGTTTGCGTTGTTTGTCGCGAACAACGCGGGGCGGGCACCGGATGAGTGTCGGTGGCTGACGGGCGAGTTGACGGCGCGGTTTCCGGATAACTGGTACACGTGGCTGTGCGGGGCGAGGATGGCACGGGTCCTGGGGGAGTGGGATGCTGCGCTCGCGTACGCGGAAAGGTCGCGGGGGGCTGTGCTGGCGTTTCAGGCAAGCAATCCGGATGTGCCGAAGGGCAACGCGATGGATGTGATCGAGGCGTTAGAAGAAGACGTGCGGGCGTCGCGGGGGCGGTGAGCGGGGCGGTTGCGGGGATCGAGCGGATTCACCCAAGATCTTGACACAGTCCAGACACGGACTATGTTTTGATATGCGTGAGGAGCACACGAGGCTGCTGCAGGAGAAGGGCGTTCAGGTAACCGCGCAGCGGCTGGCGGTGCTGCGGGCGGTTTCGAAGCGGCCGCACTGCACGGCGGATGAGGTCGCGGAGGACGTGCGGCAGAGCATCGGGGCGATCTCGCGTC
>JBEIUO010000109.1:0-6976 GCA_040374335.1 Phycisphaeraceae bacterium | reverse complement strand
GGCCGTCGATGGCACGCAGTTTCACCTGGGGCTCGGCACCCTCACGCACGACGACCGTCACCGCACCCGACCGGTTGTCCACAACGACCCGCAGCGGCTGGTCCTTGAACGACCCGCGCGACTGAATAGCCACCGCATCCGCGTATCGCTCGTACGCGCACCCGCTCAGGGTCGCGACCGCGACAGCACCCAGCACCAGACATGTACGGATTTTAGAAGGCATCGTTCGTTCCTTGGAGAATGGCCGCGAGCGGCGCGCAGGATCGGTCCGGGGACGCTAGCATAGTTCAACCGACTGGTCCGGCACGGTACCCTCCGTGCCGGGGCCTGCCGGCGCACAAGACGGATACCCGGATTGATCGGACGTCGCCCCTCTCCCGCTTCATGCCAGTTTCATGCAGCGACGCCCGCGAGATCCTTGAAGGACAAACCTGTCGGTCGGACCCACGGAGACCGGGTCCGCTCCGATGAATCTGGGCGGGTCTCCCGTTTCTGAGAGGAACGGTTCGCCGCGTCGCGAACGACCGAGCGAACACCGTGCAGAACCCCCGGCGAGCGGTCGCTGTTTTCTGCATAGCCCCTTGAAGTCCTTGGTCCCCCGTCATGCGTCCGGTTCGGCGGCTTCCAGCCGAGGAAGGATGGCGTGATGATGGTTCAACATGTGATGCTCGCAGAACTCGACGGCGCGGCGATCGGCATCGCCGCCGGTGCGCTCGTGCTCGGCGTTGTGATCGGGTTCATGCTCGTTCGGTTCTTGGGCGGAATGACCATCGGACGCGCCCAGTCCGAGGCTGCCCGTCTCCGCGATCAGGCCGCCGCTGAAGGACGTAACGCCGTCGAGAAGGCCAAGGTCGACTCCGAGCGCCAGTTGCTCGAAGACAAAAAACGCGCCGAAGAAGAGATCGAGAAGGTCCGGGGCGAGGTTCGCGAAGAAGAGAAGCGCCTTGGCAAACGCCAGGACATGATCGACCGCAAGGAAGAATCACTTTCCCAGAAAGACGCGACCCTCACCCGCACCGCCGAGGCCGTGAAGGCCCGCGAAGAACGCGCCGTCCAACGCGAGGCCGAGGCCGAACGCCTCGTCCAGCAGCAGACCGAGCAACTCCACCGCGTCGCCGGCCTCGACCGCGCGACCGCCACCGACATACTCCTCAAGCGCCTCGAGGACGAGACCCGTCACGAATCCGGCAAACTCGTCCGCGAGATCATGGAAGAAGCCGAATCCCAGGCCAAGGAGAAGGCCCGCGAAATCACCCTCATGGCCGTCCAGCGGTACGCCGCGGACCACACCAGCGAGAGCACCGTTCGCACCGTGGCCATCCCCTCTGAAGACATGAAGGGCCGCATCATCGGTCGTGAAGGCCGCAACATCCGCGCCATCGAGAAGGCCACCGGCGTCGACATCATCGTCGATGACACCCCCGGCGTCATCATCGTCTCCTGCTTCGACAAGATCCGTCAGGCCATCGCCGTCGAGTCCCTCGAACGCCTCATCGCCGACGGCCGCATGCACCCCGCCCGCATCGAAGAAGTCGTCGAGAAGGTCCGCGGCGAAATCGGCGAAAAGGTCATGAAGGCCGGTAAGGACGCCGTCCTCGAGGTCAACCTCCGCGGCGTTCATCCCAAGGTCGTCGAGGCCATGGGTAAGCTCCACTACCGCACCAGCTACGGTCAGAATGTCCTCCGCCACTCCATCGAAGTCGGTTTCATCAGCCAGCTCATTGCCGAGCAGCTCGGCCTCGACGGCACCCTCGCCCGCCGCTGCGGATTCCTCCACGACATCGGCAAGGCGATGGACCACGAGATGGAGGGTGGCCATCCCAAGATCGGTATGGACTTCGCCCGGCAGTTCGGCGAAAAGGAAGCCGTTCTCAACGCGATCGGCGGCCACCACGCGGACATCCCCTCGACCACGTTCTACACGCCCATCGTCATGGCCGCCGACGCGGTCTCCTCCGCACGCCCCGGCGCTCGCCGCGAGAGCCTCGAGAAGTACGTCCAACGTCTCAACGACCTTCAGGACATCGCCATGGGTCACCGCGGCGTTACCGAGGCCTACGCCATCCAGGCCGGGCGTGAAGTCCGCGTGATGGTCGATGCCGCGAAGGTCGACGACAACGAGGCCTACCTCATCGCCCACCAGATCGCCAAGCGCGTCAGCGAAGAGATGACCTTCCCCGGCGAGATCCGTGTCACCGTCCTCCGCGAAACCCGAGCAATCGAACTCGCCCGCTGATCAGCGGCCCTGTTCCCACGACCACCGCAAAGACTCGTCAAAGACGGTGACTCGCGCCCCGGCTACCAGCCGGTTGGCGAGTTCATCCATCGCGATGCGCTCCTTCCGCAGCCGCACCCGCCGCTCGATCTCCTCATCGGTCGGTGCCGTTGTCGCGGGAAGCCTCGACTCAACCAACGCCAACCCGTACCCCTCCGCCACCAGCACCAATCCCGTCAGCGATCCCGCCCCGGTAGCCCTCAACTCCTCCTGCAGCGGCACCGCGAGCGACGGATCCTCCGGCGACACCACACCCAGATCACCCCCGGTCGCACGCGTCGAGTGGATCGACCGCTCCATCGCCAGCCTCGTGAACTCCGCCCGCAGTTGATCCCCCGACAACGGCGCCAACGCCGCCCGGATCGCCGACGCGTCCCGCTCGTCCCGACAGACCACCAGCCTCGCCCTCACCCGCTCTCCATAGTTCAACCGACGCGCGAGCTCGATCTCATCCCGCCCGACCAACACCCCTCCGGCGACCATCGCCCGCAGCGCGGCATTCCGTCGAAGCTGCCCCGCGTACCGCTTCGGTCCCAGCCCCCGGGCCCGTCGCAGCTCCTCCACCAGCCCCGCCGCCTGATCCCCGCTGGTCTGGGACTCCTCCGCCACCGTCTCGATCACGATCCGCCGCTCGGCCTCGATCGCCGCGGCCGTCACCGCCTGGCCACTCTTCGCGAGCTCGCGATCGATCGCGGCATCCAGAATCGCTTCCTCAAGAACCTCGCGCCCCCCGATCTCGGCCAGGTATGGCTGCAACTGAGCCCAGTCGATCCGTGCATCAAAGGCAATCGCCGGGGGCCGACCGGCCGTTTGGGGCTGGGGTGAGCTGCCTTGGGAGGGTGTTCGATTGGATTGTGTCTGGGTTCCGCAGCCGACCAGGAGGGCGCAGGTGAGGAGGACGATCGGAGTGGGGGGCCGAGACATCATGCCCGAGGGTAGCGACCGCCCTCGCGTCGGTGCAACCTTTCGACACAGAACTGCGAACAGACTAGTGCAGAGTTTGGTGCATGGTGTTAGACTGCGGAGGTTGCTCGTCCTCATCTCACGTGGGGATGCCGGGCGACAGGGGTGTGTCGGCGGGCGGTCCGTCGAGCAGTTTTTGTTCATCTCACGTGAAGTTTGGTCGACTTCATTCACCGGACGCTGTACGCTAGTGCAACTGGGGGCCTGCCGTTCTGGTTCGGCCCACCATGGCGCTCAACGCCCGCCGCCATTCGCGCGGTGAAGGAAATCAAGCTGACGGAGGCAAATCATGTTGGCTGAAAGACGGAACAAGGCATTTACCCTCATCGAGTTGCTTGTGGTCATCGCGATCATCGCGCTGCTCATCGGCATTCTGCTCCCCGCTCTGGGGCAGGCGCGTCTGGCTGGCCGAAAGGCCGTCGACCTCGCCAACCAGAAGCAGTTGGCGACCGCCACTTCCAGCTACGCCAGTGAAGTTCGTGACGGCATGAACGCGTTCACCGTGCAGGCTGGTCAGCCTGCCGCGTACTACGCCCAGACCATGCCCGATGATCCCGCGACCGGGATCGTGGCCGCCGACCTCCGCGCTCAGGCCGCCGCTGGCTCTGACCTTGCTGCGGCCTCCGCCCAGGCGATCTACATCCTCCGCAAGCGAGGTGACCGCTCGGACATCCAGGTTATCGACTCGTGGATCCCCCACGTTCTGTACACCCACCTCGTCCTTCAGGACTACCTCGCTTCTCGCCTTCCCGAGCGGCTCGTCGTCAGCCCGCAGGACAAGGTCCGCATCGCTTGGCAGTCCGATCCCAAGGCCTTCGACCGTGGCGAGATCCTTCCCGCCCCGGCTGGCGCCCCCGGCACCAATGAAGGCAAGCGCTGGCCCTACTCGTCCTCATACGAGTTCGTCCCCGCCTCCTACTCCCCCGATCGCGGCGACGCCCCCAACTACAGCACCGTGACCCAGGCCGGCTCGCACCGTATGTATCAGATCACAAACGCCGCTCGCTCCGCGGGCATCATGGGCCGTCGTCGCCTCAGCGACGTCGCCTTCCCCTCCCAGAAGGTCATGCTGTACGATTCCTCCGACCGCTACAGCGGTAAGCTCCCCATCTGGTACGCCTTCCCGACCGCTTCGCCGATCATGGCCATGTTCGACATGTCTGTCGGTTCTCGCCGTACCGGCGCCCCGCAGAACCTGGCGAGCCCCGCCGTCAACCCCGAAGACGCGAACGAGGGTGCAGATCCCGCGCTCCCGACCCGCCTCTTCCCGCTCCAGTACACCTATACCCCGGAACTCTGGGAGTCCCCCGTCCCCGGTGGCGCCACCACGGCGACGTGCGTCGGCTTCTATCGCTGGACCCGCGCGGGTCTCAAGGGTATCGACTTCGGCGGTCGCGAAGTGATCGTTCGCTAAGCTGATCCGAATCCAGTTGCACTCAACGACCCCGGCGGCCTCCGCCGGGGTTGTTCGTTTTCGTGCCCCGCCTCACTTCGCGCCGCGTCCTGCCTCAAACCGCGCCCGTGCCTGCCGCACCAATAGGCTCGACGGCCAGTTCGCGTCCAGCTTCGCCGCGTACCCCTCCGCCCGCTCCAGATGCTGCGCGATCGACCCCGCCCGCGCCTCGAGCGTCCCTTCTCGTGCGGCGATGTCCATCTCGCACTGAGCGAGCTCTGTCCACCGCAGGATCTCGACCCACTCGACCGCCTGTGCGCGGCCTGCTTCGGTCTCTCGGTGGAGCCGTTCCTCAATCACCCGCATCGCTCGATCGGGGTCCCCTTGGAGCCGGATCGCCCACGCCCACAGCAGCTCGTGGTAGATGCCCCAACCGTCGCCGGCGTCGAGCATCTCCTTCGCGCCGCAGATCGCCTCCCACGCGGCACGCTCCGCCTCCGCCGCATGCCCTCCCTGCGCGAGCAGTGCTCGTGCAAGGCGGCCGTACGCCTTCGTCGTGTACAACGACCGGGGGCCCAGCGTCGCCTGAGCCCCGCGAACCTGTGCACGGGCGGCATCCGACGCCGACTGCATGTCCCCCGATGTCATCGAGAGAAACCAGATGTGGCTCCACCACTCGTACGTCGTCTGATCATCGCCGCCGTACAGCCGGCTCGAGAGCGCGACGCCTTCTCGCAGCGTCTCCATGGCGCCGGCCGAGTCGTCGCGGTTGCGTTGGAGCGTCTGCTTGTGGAACAGCACCGAGAGGGTGGTTTGTCCGGGTGTTGGTTCGAGCGAGCGTGCGCGGGCCAGAAGGTCTGGGATCTGCGCCAACCCCCAGGCCGCCGCTTCCGATGTCGAGTCGGCCGTGAGCAGCGCGAGATCGAGATCGATCTTGCACGCGTCATCAACCTGCGACGCTCGGTCAAGTTCTTCCCGAAGTTCGCGGAGCACAACCACCGCCTCTTCGGTGCGGTGGCTCTGCCGCATTGCTTCGAGGTAGTGCCACGAAGCCCATCGCACGAGGACATGGTCGCGTGCGAAGTCGCCGGTTCGGATCATCTCGAGGTCCCTCGCCATGTCCGGGAGCCTCGATGCGTCGTTGTTCACCAGCAGGATGGAGTACAGGTTCTGCCGCGCGATCACCGCGCGGCTGTCGTCCTTGCCGTAGGCGAGCTCCAAGAGCTCCGCGGCCCGGTCCACCAGCCGCATGACTCTGGGGTCGGAGATCGCCAGTCCGGTCTGCGCGAGTACCGCCGCCATGTCGGCCTGGAGCCGCGGATCGTCGGGGAAGCTCTTCGCGAGTTGCTCGTTCGCCGCGATCAGCAGATCTCCGAGCGTGGGTGCGCGACCCGGCGTGGCGACCTCGGGCCACGAGACGCTCGAGTCGAGCTCCCTCGCCATCGGGAGCTGCTGCCGCAGTTGATCATCGCGGAACGGGCTGGCCGACCCGAGCATCGCCATCGCAAACGCGGACGAGCGACGGGCACGCTCGGCCTCTTGCTTCGCGTGCTTCTCGCTCCGCGTCGACCGGGCGAGCCCGACAGCAAGCCCGGCGACGCCCACAGTGAGTGCCGCGCCGATCGCGATCGTCGCGCCCACCAGCGTGCGGTGCCGCCGCGCGAACAACGTCGCCTGTCTCAGCAGCGGCGCAGGACGGGCGAGGATCGGCTCGTAGTTCAGAACACGCCGCAGGTCCGCGGCAAACTCCGCCGCGGACTGGTACCGATCCTCGGGTTCGCGGGCGGTTGCCTTTGCCACGATGGTCTCGACCTCGGCGGGGCAATCCGCGCGGAAGGAGGTGAGCGGCGCGAGCGGCCTCCCGCGGACGCGTTCGCCCGCTTCGAGCGGTGTGAGGCCCGCGCTGCCCAGTGGGTGCCGGCCCGCGAGGGCTTCGTAGAGCACGACGCCGATCGCGTAGACGTCCGCACGAGTATCGACCGCGAGTGCTCCGCTTTCGAAGGCTTCGGGTGGCATGTAGGCGGGCGTGCCCACGACATCGCCGCTGCGAGTGGCTGCCGCGATCTCGCTTTCACCGAGCAGCCTCGAGACGCCGAAGTCGATGATCTTCGGATGATCGTCCGGGCACACGAGGATGTTCGAGGGCTTGAGATCCCGGTGCAGCACGCCCTTCTGGTGGCCGTGGTGGACCGCGTCGCACACCTTGGCAAAGAGCAGCAGAAGCTGATTGACGGAGGGAATGCGACGCGAGATCCAGGAGTCCAGCGTCACACCCGCCTCGACGTACTCCATCGCGAAGTACGGGACACTCACCGCCTGGCCGACGATGTGCTCAACACCCACTT
>JBEIUO010000334.1:0-4075 GCA_040374335.1 Phycisphaeraceae bacterium | reverse complement strand
CTCATGCTGGGTAGTTACGGGAAAGGCCAATATTCCAGATCGTGTCGGATGCCCTCCCGCTTCGGAAGGGCGGGGTGTCGGCTTCCGCCTCTTGAGAGGCGGCCGATGAAGCCTGTTCCGAGGTTCCCTCCGGGAAGAACGCGGACGATTGCCGGCGGGCGTTACTACTACAACACGTTCTACGCTCGACAGTTGTGTTCAGACCGGTATGCGCCCGATGATGACTACGACCGATACCTCGGCTTCCGCCCCTACGTCGGTGTTCCCTCGGCTTCCGCTCCTACGTCGGTGTTCGATGAAGATTAGTGCAACCCTCTTTGAGGACGGAACCCGGGTGAATCGCGGACGGAGCTGGCTACGGGGCGCGAGAGAGGCGCCTATCGGGATTTGCTTCGCAGACCATCGCGGATTTGCGTACAACTGCATCGGCATCCGCGTCTACGGAGGTACGAGATGACATGCGTTCACACGTTCGACCCGGACGCCTGCCGTGGAATCCACGGCGGGTTCTGGTTTTACACGAAGAAGAGAGCGTACCCGACGCGGCGTTTTCCGGACACGTACGCCTGGTTGCAGGGACCTGCACACGGTTTTCGGTATTGTCGAGATGTGCAATGAAGGAGATCTACTCGTCAGGTTACGACCTCACATGTGTCATCAGTGGAGGGGCCTGGAACTACTTCCCGCGGAAAGCGTGCGTATCGTTGAAGTTTTCGGGAGCGCTCGCCAGGACAGAAGTTCGAATCCACGGCTTTCGGATCTGCAGAGGCTCGCGATGAAGTTTGTTCGCAGACCAGGGGAAAAGTTGCTGATGTGTTGTGGCGGGTGCTGGCACCACTACCCCCCAGCGTTCGTCGGGGAACATCAGAATATGTGGAGTGCCCCCAGCTACCGCCGGAACTTCCGCGGCTTTCGGGTGCTCTGGGTGCTGCGGTGAAGTTCTTCCCTCGTTTTGATGGATCTACCCTCTGGGTGCGTTTCGGGGGATCTTGGAGTAATAACGAGCCGCCCAGCGTAAGAGTACGGCGTCTCCAAGCGCGGGCTGGTGATCCGTTCGCGTACCTCGGATTTCGGGCGTGCAGGGGGGTGAAATGAGATCCATTACGCGCTCGGTAAGCACCGGCTGGCGGGCCCGCGGGGCCCGTGGCAGCCGCGGGAAGCAGTACAAGCGGGCTCGCTTTCGGGTTCCGCGCTTTTCTGGAGGTACGATGAAGTTCACCTGCGGCATTGTGGCGGATCGAACAAATCGAGGGGGCGCCTGGCATCGTCTGTCACGGGACATCCGCAAGCCGCTACCGGACATGTTCCATCAGAGCTACCGTTATCGTACGATCGGATTTCGTGCGTGTTGTGGGGCTCGATGAGGCTCAAGCTGGGTGACTACCTGTTTCGGCCAGCCCGAGGCAGTCGATGGCGGGAAACTCCGTATTACGCGAAGATGAGGGGCCTGCACGGAGGCCCGCAGCTCGCGATATACCACGGGTTCCGCATCTACAGGGGTATTCGATGAGCGTGAGCAAGCTGAAAATCAAGTGGGACATGCGAAGTTGGCGTTCTACGTTCGGAGTAGATTGGATCAATTCGCCGGTAATGGTGCAGCCGTCGTTGCGGATCCTGTGGGCGCCCGATTACTGCGCCGTCAGCTTCGGTTTCCGGGTGTATGGGGGTGTGCGATGACCCGAACTATTGCGTTTGAGTTCCACCCGAATCGGGCATCTCGGGGCGGGTGTTGGTACAACCTCCCGGGGTATGCCGTCGTGATACCCCGCTGCGCATTTGTGGCCGCCGAATGCTACGACTGTGGGGGGTTCCGCTCATGTGTGGGGGTGAGATGAAACTTCTTTTGAATACGCGGTTTCCGCAGACGAACCGGACACGGGGGACTCGTGGGAGCATCTACTGCGAAAGTGAAATATTCGCAATCGTCGTGAATCGGCTGCAAGCCGTTCCCGAAGCCTACCACAACGCACTCAGTTTCCGCCTATACGGAGGTGTACGATGAAGCCCGTATTCCCGCACGGTAACGCGTACCGGATGATTGCCGGGGGCAGCTGGTTCAGACACCCGGAGGGCGCTTGCGTGGAGAAGATTTTCATGTTTACGGCCAGCTACCACGATCACGATGTCGGGTTCCGCCTTGTTCGGGGGACGGGATGAAGTTTGTTCTGGATCTCCCGCTGGGCTACCCGGGGGCACATAGGCTGCGACCTAACCTGGGGCGGGTATGGTGGTGCAGGATCACCGGAAGCTTTTCGTACACAACACGGGAGGACGCCGCCACCGTCCACTACACAAACGGGTTTCGCATATGTCGAGGACGGAAATGCAAAGATACCTGGGAGTAAAATGAAACGTGTACTGGGAAACCCGCGACACAGCAGCAGCAGGGAAAACTTGGGGAGCGTCTGGGAAGACGGAGAAGAAGACGCGTCGCGATTTTTCCGTGCGGCAGAACCTCCATTCATCCACTGCGGCGGCAACGGATTTCGTGTCTGTAGAGGATCCAGATGAGGTTCATCTCTTCTGCGACGTCACTCTCAGAGCGAGAGAACATAGGAGCGGAGTGGACAAACACCCGCTACGGGGTGCGTTTCGGTGCCTGTCTGCAGTCATTTGTTGACTGCCATTGGTGGGATCTGGGGTTTCGTATCGTACAGGGGGTGCGATGACGTTCCAATTCAACAAGCACCGGCTACAGTCAAACCGTGGATCGAGTTGGGGTTTTGGTAAGGCGTGGGCAGACACGGCAGCATCGTTCGCGCACACGGCGGATTTCATCGCCAAGCCTGGCGGGTTCCGTGCATGTAGAGGTATACGATGAAATTTGTCGTGCGCTCCAACAGCGTCGTCGGGCAAGGCGTCCGAGGCGGGCGGTGGGACTACTCCACAGAGTTCGCCCGACTCAAAAACAAACTCGTGTATGGGCCGTACAATCTGGTGGAAATACGCGGATTCGCGTATGCCGGAGGATCACATGAAGCTTGACGTCGTGCAGTTCAGCGCGGCCCGTCGGTGGGACGCCGGACGCTATCCTACGCGACGTGGGGGGTCGTGGGAACTAAACAAGCTCTTCCAGTACAGTAGCTCCGGATTCTACTGCTGTCCGACAGTCGCGGACAGCTACATAGGTATCCGGATCTTCGTCAGTCTTCGCTTAATCGACTGAATGCAGGGGAGGGTAGAAGAGATGGAGTTATACAAAAATCGGCAACCGGGAGACGTGTACTACGGGAGGATCGCCCGTGGGGGATACGCTCTCTACACCCCCTTCTACGCCAGAAACGCCGGCCATGCTAGCGATGATTACAGCCGGCTGGTTCAACACCTTCTGGGTCTTCGCATATTTCTGGGGGTGAGATGAAACCGCAACCCACGTTCAGCACGATTTGTGGGCGCTTCTTGTGGGGCTCGTACACGGGATGCGACTCACGGCGGGACGGCAGGGCTGCGCGACATAAACGATACCCGCAATTTGACTACGTGACGTGTGGATTCCGCGTCTGCAGGGGTGTCCAATGAAATTCGTATACACAGACGACTCAACACACGACGTCCAAGAGACGCGGGAATTCTCCTGCACCTTTTGGCGGTTCGCGTCGGTCCACCCACGACGAGGAAGTGTGCGTTCGTGCCCCCGAGGCTACCTGGGACGGAGTGGGATACGTATCTGCCGGACGGTTCAATGAAACTGGAGATGAGAGAACGCCCCGTTACGCGTTTCGTCACGAAAACCTATCGGGGCAGCTGCAGGGTGACGCCCGGACTACGTGTGCAGCGCGGATATAGTGACGTGTGCCTGCCCTTTATCCAAGATGCGTTCATCGGATTTCGCATCTGCCAGAGTGTCCAATGAAAATAATCGGACGGTTCGAGCCTCTTGACCGGTTCATACGAGGGGATCCGTGGACGCACCGACGCTCTTCTCGTTTCGCCTCCATCGCCCGCGGCTCTACCGTGGATTGGTGGCATTCGTCGCCAGACGTAATCCACGACAGCCTAATAGGGTTTCGACTCTGCCTGGGGGTTCGGTGAAACGGATCAATGTGAAAAAAGACCTGCTGGAGGTGACGCGTGG
>JBEIUO010000068.1:0-8115 GCA_040374335.1 Phycisphaeraceae bacterium | reverse complement strand
GGAGGGAACGCTCGACGTAGTTGGGGTTGTTCGGCTTGTCGGCGTCGATGAAGACGAGATCGAACGGAGACTCGGCGCCAGCGATCATCTCGTCGAGTTCGGAGAGCGCGGGGCCGACGCGGATCTGCACGCACCCCGAGAGACCCGCGCGAGCGATGTTGGCGGTCGCGACGGCGGCGTGAGCGGGGTCGATCTCGATGGTCACGAGCTGGCCGGCCGCGGGGAGCGCCCGCGCGAGCCAGATCGTGCTGTACCCGCCGAGGGTCCCGAGTTCGAGAATGCGTCGCGTGCCGCGGATGCGGGCGAGAAGATTGAGGAACTTGCCCTGGCACGGTGAAACGGCAATGGCGGGGAGGCCAGCGGCGTCGCTCGCGGCAAGTGCATCCGTGAGTGCGGGGTCCGGGGCGTGGAGCCGGTGCTCGCAGAAATCGTCGACCGCGGTCCATGTGACTTGAGTTGGCTCGTGCGTGGACACGTGGTGCTCCGCTTAGGGCAAGGTGGAAGAGAGTTCGGCGAGCCGCGTGAGGGCCTCGCGGGCACGCCCGCTGGCAAGGGTCTCTCGCGCGAGTGTCAGGCCTTGCGCGAGGGATGCGCAGGCGTCCGTGACGACAAGTGCCGCGGCGGCGTTGATCGCGACCATCTCGGCGGCGGCGGATGGCTCGCCATCGAGGATCGAACGCGCGATCGCGGTGGCGTGGGGGAGGTCCGTCGCGGTGAGGGCGTCGAGCGGGACGCGTTCGATGCCGAGGTCGCGGGGCTCGAGGGTCCACTCCCGGATCTTCCCGTCGCGCAGTTCCCAGACATCGGTAGGCGCGGAGATCGAAATTTCATCGAGCCCGTCGTGGCTGTGGACAACCATCGCGCGGGAGGAACCCAGTCGAGCGAGGGCGTGGGCCACGAGGCGGGCGTAGTCGGGCCTGTACACGCCGAGGAGCTGGTGCTCGGCACCGGCGGGGTTCGTGAGCGGGCCGAGGAGGTTGAAGATGGTTTGGAACCCGAGCTCGCGGCGGGCCGGACCGGCGTGGCGGGCGGCCGGGTGATGGTGAATCGCGAAGCAGAAGCACACGCCAGCGCCCGCAAGACAGCGGGACTGCACCGCGGGCGGGGCGTCGACCGCGACACCAAGGGCGGTGAGAATCTCCGCGCTGCCGCGACCCGTGCGGCTTCGGTTGCCGTGCTTGGCGACGCCGACGCGACCGGGTGCGGCGGCGGCAACAACGAGCGCGGCGATGGTCGAGACGTTGAAGGTCTTGGGCGCGCCGCCCGTGCCGCAGGTGTCGAGAATGACCGCGGGTCGTGCCGGTCGAGGGACCACATCCGCATGAGCACGCATGACGTGTGCGGCGCCGACGAGCTCGTCGGTGGTCGGGCTGCGCAGTGCGATCATGCCGAGAACGGCGCCGATCTGGGCCGGGGTCAGCGTGCCCGCGAGCAGCTGGGAGAACAGCGCGGACGTGGCGGATTCGTCGAGTGTCTGCGCGCGGGAGAGTTGGAGCAGGATGCTGGACAGGTCCATGGATCAGGCTTCCCCGGCGTCGATCTTTCGTTGGCGGTTGGCGAGTAGGCGGTCGGCGAGCCCCGGGAACGCGGTCGCGAACGCCAGGACGTATCGAGCGAGCGGCGCGGGCCAGACTTCGCCCCGGGGGGAACGGAGGCACTTCACGATGCAGCGCGCGACATGGTCGGCGGTCTGTCGCATTCCCTTCGGGGTGCGCACGCTGCGGCGACCCCCCTCCGCCCTGGGTGGAGACGACGTCGGAGAACTCGGTCTCCGTTGAAACCGGGTGAATGGTTGAGACGTGAACGCCCGACGCGTCGAGCTCCAGACGCATCGATCGTCCGAAGTGATCCTGCATGGCCTTGCTGGCGCAGTACGCGGAGAAGTTCGGAAGACTGATCTTCGAGAGCCCACTGGAGCAGAGCATCACGTGGCCACTGCGGCGTTCGAGCATGCCCCCGAGCGCAGGGCGGATGATGTTGAGCGAGCCGAAGAAGTTCGTTTCGAGAAGATCCCGGAGGCGGGCGTCGTCCATGGTGTGGACGGGCGATTCGAAGCCGTAGCCGGCGTTTGCGAAGACGCAGTAGAGCGGGCCGAGGGCTTCGGTGGCCCGGGCGACGACGAGTTGGCACTCCTCGGCGTTCGTGACGTCGCAGCGAAGGGCGATGGCCTTGCCTCCCGCGTCGATGATCTTCTGCGCTTCGGCGGTGAGTCGATCTTCACGCCGGGCGGTGAGCGCGACGGGCATGCCCGCGGCGGCGCATGCCCTGGCTGTGGCGAGTCCGATCCCGCTTGAGGCACCGGTGATGAGGATGGGAAGTCCCGCGAGGCTTTGCGGCATGAGCGAAGGGTATGGGGGGATCGGGGAGGCGGGCTTTCACTCGAAGGACATGCCGCCCATGCCGCCGTCGCCGCCCTTTGGACCACGCTGGGTGACCCACTTGATCTCGGGTGCGCGGAGCACGAGGCACAGTGCGCCGTACGCCCCGGCACCGACGCAGACCTTGACGGCCAGCACCAGGAGCCACATCGGCCACGTGCCCGGAGTGGGCAGGAGCTTGTCGCAGAGCACGATGAACGCGACCATCGCGGTGGCGCACGCCGTGATGCGACCGAATGCAAGAACGGTTTCACGGTCAAATGGCCGCACGTTGAGCTTGCGGCGGCAGAGTGTGCCCAGCAGCAGACATTGCGCGACGGCGCTGATCGCCGTGGCCCAGGCCAGTCCGGACTCGCGGAAGGACCAGATGAGGGAGAGGTTGAGACCGAGGTTCAGGACGACCATGCCCATGGCGATGCGCATCGGGGTTGTGGTGTCGCCCCGGGCGTAGAACGCGCGGGCAAAGACGTGGTTCAGCGAGTAGGCCCAGACCGCTAGCGAGAAGCCGGCCAGCGTGTCGGCGCACCGCACGATGCTCTCGGTTTCGAACCCCCCCCAGCCA
This sequence comes from Phycisphaeraceae bacterium, assembly GCA_040374335.1. Lineage (GTDB taxonomy): Bacteria > Planctomycetota > Phycisphaerae > Phycisphaerales > UBA1924 > JBEIUO01. The sequence continues at coordinate 5,175 of JBEIUO010000068.1, read as the reverse complement.
CCGCCGAAGATGACCTCGCAGAGTTCCCGCCGAACCGCGAACAATCCCACGCTCGCCGGGAGTCCTATGAAGAACGAGAGCCGCAGGCCGCGACGGATGGTGCTATCGAACGCGGCCGGATCCGAGGCCGTCCGCGCGAGCATGGGGAAGACCGCGGTTGCGACGGCGAGTCCGAAGACCCCGAGCGGGAACTGGTAGAGCGTCTGGGTGTACGACAGGATCGCGTTGGAGGCCTCGTCGAGCGGAGTGGGACGCCCGAACATCGTGGGGCCGACCCACGTGGGCCACATCGCGACCAGCGTGTCCAGCATCGTGTTGAGCTGGAGCGTCCCCAGCCCTATCACCACCGGAACAAACCGCTTGAGCACGACGCGGGCGTTCTCCCGGCCGGCCTGCCAGGTGCGGGACCACTTCACCCGGCCCCGCAGGGCGTTGAGCGACCACGCGATCTGCGCGACACTCGCCAGCACCGCGCTCGCGCCCACGATGTACGCCGCGAGAGTCTCGGGAGTCTTGGCCATCCAGCACGCGGCGGCGGCGCCGACTTGGAAGAGGTTGAGAAGGATGGGCGCGGCCGCCGGCGGGCCGAATCGACCGTGGGCCTGGAGCATCCCGCCGAGGATCGCGGTGAGGCAGACCATCGGCATCATCGGAAGCATGACGAGCACGAGCTTCAGCGAGAGGTTCCGCTCCTCATCGGGGGCCAGGATGATCACCGCGAGCAGCGCGAGCTCGATGATGATCACGAGCCACGAGGTCACAAGCGTCAGCATCGCGACCACGAGCGATGCCAGCGCGTCCGCGGCGGCGCGGTCGTCCTTGAGCGAGCGTGTGTACTCGGGGAGGAACGCCGCCGACAATGCGCCCTCGCCGAACAGGCGTCGGAAGAGGTTGGGCGCGGCGTAGGCCGCGCGGAACGCGGAGCCCAGCAGGCCGTCGCCGAAGAGCCGGGCGGTGATGAGGTCGCGGGCCAGCCCAGAGACTCGCGAGAGAAGCGTCAACCCCGAGACAACGCGGATCGCGCGCGCGAGCGTGCCGGTCTGCTGCTCGTGGGTGGGGTTGGCCTGGTTCACGCGTTCACTCCGTCACCCCGCGCACGCGCCGGAGGAGGAAGCAGATCGACAAGGCGAGGAGTATCCCAGCAATGTTCGCCGCAAGATCATCCAGCCCCACGCTGCGGCCCAGTCCGGGGATCGCCTGCGAGAACTCATCGACGGGCGCGTACACGATCGCGACCAGCCCGCTGCGGAGCACGTTGCGACGCGAGAGACGCGGACCGAACGCGCCCGCCGCGACGAGGAACGTCGTCCAAAGGCCGAAGGCGGTCAGGTGAATGTACAGATCGGGGCGTTCGATCGGGCTGTCGATGCGAAGACGGGGCCAGTGCGTGAGCGAGAAGAGAACGCCCGCGTACCCACCGAAGACAAAGCGGAGGAGCCACTGGGTGCGGGGTGCGTGGGACATGCTCAGGTTGTGGGTTGCGTGGAGCCGCTTGGCTTGGCTTCGACCTCGGCGGAGATTCGCTTGGCCAGCATCGCGTCCCACTCGGCGAGGAGCGCGTTGGCGATGGCCTGGTAGTCCGCCGCGCCGGGGGCATCGGCGGCGTACTCGAAGATCGTCTTGCCGAAGGAGGGGCACTCGGCGAGCTTGATGTTGCGGCGCACGGCGGGCTTCAGCACGCGGGCGAAACGCCACGGGCCATCCTGGGAGCGTGATGCCTCGAAGAAGCCCTCGAGGTCCGCCACGACCTCGCGGGAGTGGGTCGAACTGTTGTCGTGCATGCAGAGCACCACCCCGCCGACCTTCAGCCTCGGGTTCACCGCGCGGCTGACGAGGCTGATGGTCTCCAGGAGCTTGCCGACGCCCTGCAGCGCCAGGAAGTGCGCCTGCATCGGGATGATCACCTCGCGGGCGGCGGCCAGCGCGTTCAGCGTCAGCAGGCCGAGCGACGGGGGGCAGTCAAAGAGCACGAACTCGTACGTGTCGCCAAGCTTGAACAGGGCGCTCTCGAGCCGACGCTGCCGATCCGTGGCGGAGGCCATCTCGATCTCCGCGGCGGCGAGGTCCGTGTGCGCCGGCAGGATCGCGAGGTTCTCGCTGCGCTGTTGGATGATCCCCGCGATGTCCGCGGCGGGATCGAGCAGCACGTCGTAGACCGACCGCGTGAGGGTCGCGGGATCAATGCCCAGGGCGAGGGTCGCGTGCGCCTGCGGGTCGAGGTCGACGATGAGCGTCGATCGACCGGCGCGTGCGAACGCGGCGCCGAGGTTGACGGTTGTGGTGGTCTTGCCCACCCCGCCCTTCTGGTTCATCAGGGCGATCAATCGGATCGGTCTGGCCATGCCGTCATGGTAGCGGATGGATCAGGCCGCGCTATTGGAAACAGGGGGTTTCCCGTCCGAGCCCTCGGAGCTGGTGGGGGTGCCGGCGGGGTCCGCGGGGGGGCCTCCGGCACGGGCGAGGGCGGCCTGGTCGTAGGCGGCGGCCTGCTCCTCGATGGCCTTCTTCCGGGCGATCTTGATGGCGATCACCCCGATGTAGGCCGCGAGCAGCAGGGCCAGAACATAGATAACTCGGGCCCTGACAAGGCTGACCCCAACCCCCAGCACCGCGAAGGAGGCCGCGATGCCGTATAGGGTCAGGACCGCGCCCTTGACGCCCAAGGCCCGCTTGAGCATGTGGTGCAGGTGGTTGCTGTCCGCGGAGGAGATGCTCTTGCCCTCGAGCTTGCGTCGCACGATGGCGAGGCTGGTGTCGATGATGGGCACCGCGTAGATGATCAGGCCCGCGACCACGAACTGGGTCTTCCCTGTGTCGCCGAGTGTGAGGATGATCACGCAGGCCGTAAAGCCCATGAGGAGTGAGCCCGCGTCGCCTAGGAAGATGGTCGCTGGATTGAAGTTGTGGGGGAGGAATCCCAGACAGGCCCCGAGTAGCGCGAGGCACAGGACAATCCGCTGGGCGTCGCGCGGGCCGTCGTCGACGATCGCGAGCGAGAGCGACAGCACCAGCAGACCCGCCGAGGCGATCGCGGTCGTCCCTGAGAGCAGGCCGTCCAGCCCGTCGATGAGGTTCGAGGCGTTGCACAGGCCCAGCACCGCGATTCCGATGATCGCCGTGCCGATCCAGTAGATCACGTCGATCGGGATCGCGCTCGATGTGAAGGGGATCGGGATGAGGAGCTGGATCGTCTCCTGGCCCCCGATGTACTGGGTCGCGACCCCGAAGCTCTTGACGACCGGGAGCAGCAGGCCCGCGGCGAGCTTCACGCCGACGTTGTCAATCGCCAGCGCGGCCGCGCCGATGAGCTGGCCGCCAAGCTTGACCCGCGGGCTGATCCCCATCACGTCGTCGATGACGCCCGTGAGCATGATGATCGTCATGCCGATCAGGATCGACAGCGGGAGTACCGGCGGCGTGAGGCCGTCGGGCATGTGCGAAGGCGACGTCTTGTGGAACTCGATCAGGTCCGGGAACTGTGCCGCGAGGTACGAGTAGACGATGCCCGCGAGCATCCCGAAGAAGACCGCCACGCCGCCGAGGTAGGCGATCGGTTGGCGGTGAACCTTGCGGGCTTCTGAGGGGCGGTCGATCACGCCGTTGGAGACCGCGATCCGCCGCATGATGGGCGTGGCCCCAAGGGCGACTAGGAACGCGACCACGAAGACCCCGATGTACCCCTGCGCGATCGAGAGCCTTGTGACGGGCTCTTCAAGGTTCATGCCGGCGGCTCGTCCCAACTCTTCAACCCGGACGGTGAGGTCGCTCACCTCGGTCTTGAGGGCTTCGATCTGCGAGGTCACGGCCCGGCTGGTGACGCCGGAATCCTGAAAGCTGGCCATGGAGAGCAGCGGCGAGAGAAGACTCAGCACGGAGCACCCCCGGTAGGTACGCCACGGATGCACGCGGCGAGATCAAGAATGGTCTGTTCGAGCGGGATCTTGGGCTCGAAGCCGATGGCATGGAAGACGCGGGAGAGGTCCGGGCGTCGCTGGCGGAGGTCTTCGAAGTTGGCGCCGTAGGCCTGGGCGTAGGGGATCGTGCGGACCTGTGACGCGGAGCCCACGGCCCGGATGACGGAGTGGGCGAGGTCGCGGATCGAGATGGGGCGGTCCGAGCCGACGTTGAAGACCCGCCCGTAGCACGCCGGCGTGGCCAAGAGCCGGGGCAGCGAGCGGGCGACGTCGCGGACATCGCAGAAGCAGCGGGACTGCTCGCCGTCGCCGTAGACCTCGAGCGGCACGCCGCGGAGGGCGGACTCGACGAAGCGGGGCAGCACCATGCCGTAGTCACCGACCTGGCGGGGGCCCACGGTGTTAAAGAACCGTGCCACGACGACGGGGAGCTTGTGCTGCGCGTGGTACGCGAGCCCGAGGTACTCGTCGACGGCCTTCGAGCACGCGTAGGACCAGCGCGGGACGGTGGTGGGGCCGTACAGCACGTCGTCCTGCTCGGAGAACGGTGTGTGCGAGGACTTGCCGTAGACCTCGGAGCTGGACGCCAGGAGCGTCGGCGGGTTGTCTCGCTCGTGAACGAATCTCAGCAGCGCGGCGGTTTGCTCGATGTTGGTCTCGATGGAGCGGATCGGATCGGCGGTGACGAGCTTGACGCCCACCGCGGCGGCGAGGTGGTAGACCTCGTCGAACCGTTCACGGGGACCAAACGCGTGCAGCGCGCTGCCGAGGTCGGCCTCGATGAACCGCAAACGCGGGTGCGCATCGGGGAGGTTGGCGCGTCGGCCCGTCGAAAGGTTGTCCACGACGGTGACGGCATCGCCCCTTTCGAGCAGCATGTCGGCGAGGTGAGACCCGATGAAGCCAGCACCGCCGGTGATGAGCACCGTGCGGTGAGGTGTGGTGTGGGAGTGGGGGGCGGTCGTGGCCACTGGGCGTGCTTTGGGAGTTAGGGCTGGTGGTATTCCTGCGTGGCGCGGAAGTTGCCCCGGAGGTAGCCGCCGGCGGAGGCGCGGACGGAGTTGACCAGAACGCCAAGGAACTCGCCGCGGGACTCGCTGAGTTCGTTGCGGATACGGGCGACGAGGCCTCGCTTCTCGCCGAAGGCGCGGACCACGAGCAAGGTGGCGTCGCAGCGTTGGGAGAGGGCAAGACCGTCACCGGCAACGATCGCGGGCGCGGTGTCAATAAGGACGAGGTCGTACTTCGCGCTCGCGGCGGC
>JBEIUO010000018.1:0-11947 GCA_040374335.1 Phycisphaeraceae bacterium | reverse complement strand
TTGTCGTAAGGAGCAGGAACCATACCAGGCGTCTTGAGCCAGAACTCGCGGCACTGACGACGGTGCCAGACGTTGTTCGAGTCCACGAACTCGATGTGGTAGATCCCGTCCCACGTACCGTCCGTCGCAGGGTTCAGCGTTCCGGACGGCCCGAACGACAGCACCAGCGTGTCGCTCGTCGTAGAGACTCCACGCCCAAAGTCCGTCTGCGTGTAGTCCTTGTTGACCACGACGTAGTCAGTGTCGGGGATGACCGCACCAGGCACATCAGACGCGATGCGCTGAAGCGCGAGGTTGAGCACGTCGTCTAGTTCAGACGAGAAGTTCTTGGTCGTGTCTGCGTTCCACGCTCGGATGGTGAGGAGCCTGTCGCGCCAGTCCTTCTTGTTCATGCTCACCTCCTAGCACGAAGCCGGTGACTAGGGAGTGTACCCCAGCCACCGGCCCGTGTCGCACAGCGCGGTGATTACGGCTTGATGTAAGCCGAACCAGCCGTGGTACCCGCCGCGAGAGCGACGGAGTTGAACGCCACGAGGTCGTTCGTGCCGATCGTGCCGGCATCGAACTCGCCCGCCGCAACCGGCTTGAGCGAGCTGTTCGCCGCCACGCCAGCCGCGATGCCGAGCACGCGACCGTAGCCGCTGCACAGCACGAAGCCGAAGTACGTGTCGAGGAACAGGCTCGACACGCCAGCGCTGGTGTAGGTCTGCGCAACGCCGACGAAGCGAGCCGCAGACGCCGCCGTCGTGCTGACGGCAACCTCCCACGTCGCGCTGCCGTCCTTGATCATCACGCCCTGACCGACCTTGAGGCTCGCGCCCGCGCCGTTCTTGACGTAGACCCAGATCTTGGTGCCGGTCGAGTCCTTCGTGAAGACCTTGTAGCCCAGCTTGTAGTTCGCGGTGCTGTCGATCGCAGACACCGCATCAGCGGTAAACTCGGTAAGCATCTTTCGATCCTCCGTAGATTAGGACGCGCCGCCGGCAATGCAGCCGTGGGCGGGGAACTTGGTAAGAACCATCTGGTGGTGCAGCTCGACCTTGGCGGTCACCGCATCCTGCTGCGCGATCTGGTCGGTGAAGTCCGAGATCGTCATCTTCTGGATGTGGATCAGCTCGAGGAAGTCGGTGTTGATCATGTAGACCACACCGGTACGCGGATCGAACTCGCTGCCACCCGGCGCCACGAAGTCAGTCGTGAGGTCGATGAGGTTCGACGCGTACACGCCGCCGACACCGATCACGTCCTGAATGAGGTTCGACTTGTCCGTGTTCTCGGGCAGAGCCGTGAGACGCACGAGGTCGAGCTTCGCATTCTGGTAGTTGCCGAAGGTGTCGTCGTCCATCACGATGATGTCCGGGCCACCGTTGGGCTTGCCAGAGTACTGCGCGCACTGACGGTACAGCTTGCGGATCTTGCTGATGCCGTCCGTGGCGAACGCCGTGATCTGCTGCGCCTGGTTGAAGTGGTAGTTCGCAGCCGACTTCGCCACGTTCTGCACGGTCTGCGTCTGGTTCGCGGGAGCCGCGAAGTCGAGCAGTCCGTTCGTCACGCCCGTACCGACACCAGCCGTGAACTGGCCGTTGAAGGTCGTGAAGCCCGCAAGCTCCGCGCTGTCGATCGCGATGCCAGCCGAGCCACCCGTGAGAAGGTACTTCTCGTAGTCGGTGGTGAAGCCGTCCATCGTCACCTTGGGGTAGGTGTCGATGAGCTTGATGGCGCCGAGACGGCCCTTGTTCTGCATCAACTCCTTCTTCGGGATGTTGATGGGCAGAACCACGCGGTGGAACTCCACCTGGTACTTCTGGCTCTTCTTGTACCGGGTCATGTCCAGCGTCTCGTCACCGTTGAAGATGCCGGTGCCGCGGGCGGGCGAGCCGGACATGATCGGGCGCTCGATGAGCGTGCCGCCGTCAGCGGAGATGCGGCCCTTCTTCTCGAGGGCACGGAAGGTGGGGACGTTCTGGTAGAACGCGCTGACCATCGGACCCTTGAGGTCCGCGAGGGTCGTGTTCAGAAGTTCGATAGAAACCGACATGAGCGTATGCTCCTGTGGAGAGAGGAAGAGGAGAAAGACTACTTGCTCGCCTTCCCATCCAGAGGAGCCTACCGTGCTTGCGCCTACGATGCTTCCGGTGGGGGCTACACCAACCGTAAGCAGCAGACGGACACTCTGTCAAGCATCGGACAGAATGTCACTCGTCGTCAACGTCGCCCATCGCCTGCGCACGTAGCGACCGGATGGCATCGTCATACGACGTGAACTCTCGCGAAGACTGCGTCGTAGATGGATTCGGGCGCGTACCCGGTGCGGTCGTGGCTCGCACACTAGGCGGCGACTCGATCTTGCGAGGACCAGGCGCCTGCACCGGAGGAGGCATGATCGCTCGCGTCATCTTCGCGGCGTTGTCGCTATCGAAGCCCGACTCGATCAGCTTCAGGAAGTGCGAGAATGCACCGCTCTCTACGCCGTTCTCATCGACCGAGTAGTCGTTGTAGATGTCGGGGTAGTCGGCCTTGAACTTGTTGTCGAAGTACTCGGCTTCCTTCGCTGCGACTTGCTCCTCGTAGGTGACGAGGCGGGTCTTCCACTCGTCGCGCTCACGCTCAAGGGCAGAGAGCGTGCCGTCCTTCTCGGAGAGCGCCTTGGTGAGGCTTTCGATCTTGGCGTTCAGTTCGCTCGACGTGTCGTCCGAACCAAGGAGACGCTCGACCCACGCGCTGTGGTCCTTCGCCTCGGTGACGCTCTTCTCAAGCGCGGCCTTCTCCTGCTGCCAAGACTGCTGCCCGCGCTTGAACTCTTCGAACTTCGTCTGGTAGCCACGCTGCCAGTTGCCGTACTTCGACTTGAGTCCACCCTCTACGGACGAACGAATGTTCTCTGGAAGGCTCGCCCACCACGGCTGCGACTTGAGACTCTCAATCTCACCGTTCCACGCAGAGGCGGCATCCTCGCCACCTTTCGTCGTAGATGCGGCAGGAGAAGCGTCACCGCTCCCGACTACAGATGGCGAGGACGCATCCTGCTCACCCGTATCCTGCACGACCTCGCTCGTGTTCGTTTCCATGCTTCTCCTCGTACTGGTGGTGTGGGCGGTGTCAGTCCCGCCCGTTCGTGAACACTACATGCCCATCCGCATGCGGTACGCCTGGGCCTTGCCTTCGTCCTCCATGCCCTCGTCAGCCATGTCAGACATCTCGGCTTCCTTCTTCATCTTCATCATCTTCGCGCCGACAGAAGGCATCGCCTCCTCCTCGGTGGGCTCCTCACCCATCCCGCTCTTCGGCGGCATCTCGGCCTTGACCATCACCACGCGAACGATCTCCGGATCCTTCAGCATGGACGCGAGCTCCTCGGGCGAACGGCCCTTCGTCTCGTCGGTCATCTGCGCGGCGACGAACAGCGTCTTCGCGTCGATGTTGAGGTTGAGCGACTTGATCGCATCCTCGATGGGCTTGAGCTTCCCCTCGGCCTGGGCCTTGTCGACCGTAGCCGTGAAGATCTCACGAAGCTTCATGGTCATGCCGTCGTCTTCTTCTTCGTACTTCACTGTGACCTCCCAAAGTGTCGCCCGCTGATCGGGTCATAGCCGTTCTTGCGCTCACGAACGATCTCGGCCCACTGCTGGCTGTCGATCCCTCGGGCACGTCGCGCCTCCCATGCCCGATGCTTGTGGAAGTCTGCACGCTCGTGCCTATCCGAGTTGCTGACCTCAACGATTTTCTGACCCGTGTTGCGCTCGACCACAGCCTTGTAGGCGTTCCAGTCCTCGCGCGTCTCGTAGGTCACACCGTCATGCGTGAGAGGCTTCCACATACCGACCGTGGTAGCGACCGATGCGCCCTTCGGATACCACCCGTTCTTGCGGGCCTTGCCGCACTCGGGGCAGGGCGGCGGTCCCTCGGAGCGTCGGTACAGAACTCCGATCTCCCAGTGGCCGTCCTCGCAGTTCAGGTCGAACGTGATGAAGCTCATACCATTGCCTCTTCGCTGGTGATGGGTGCAGCCGCCTGGTCAGCGACAGCCTGCTGCTGCGGCGGCATCTGCGCAGCCGGCTCTGCGATCCCCTGCGCCTGAAGAAGTGCAGCAGCATCCTGCGGTGTGGCCGCGGGAGCCGGTGCTGACGACGGAGCGGGACCAGCACCAGCCGGAGCCGGCGCGGCGCCTTCCTTCTTGAGCAGACGCGGGGAGAGTTGAAACACCTCGAGGAACTGCTTGGTGACCTCGACCGTGTCGATGAACGGGTTGTTGAGCAGGAACTCCATCGCAGCCTTGAACTGCTCTTGCAGCACGGCCCGGTTGCTCTCCATCGGGGAGTACGGCACCACCTTGAACTTCACGCGCACGCCCTCGAGCGTGGACGGGTGAATGGGCTCGGCGTCCGAGTAGCCGGTGAACTCCACGATCTTCTCTTCCTGCATGAACTTGCTGGCGAGGAAGGCGATCTTCTCTGCGACCTCGATCGTCGCAGTGTCGATCTTGCGCTGACGAGCAGACAGACGGTTGCGGAGCTGACCCTCGATGAGCGCGAGTTCAGTCGCGGTGCGGGCCCCGGTGACCTGACCACGCTGCGCATCCGCAAGAGCAGAGACAGTAGCGATGCTCTTCTCGAGCGAAGCCGCCATCTCGAACAGTGCGCCAGGAGGCGTAGGCATCGGGTACGGGTAGAAGCTGTTCTGAAGCGGCTGTCCGTTCGTGGTGCGGATGCCAATCATCGAGCCGACCGGGGCTTCCTGCGCGAGGGCCACATCCTCGCTCTGCAGCGCGGTGCTGTCATACGCCGTCTTCGGGATGGACAGACGGGCGATGTTCAGCAGGTAGGTCCGGATGTGGTTCAACTCCTCTTGGTTGTCGCTGATCAGAGCGATGTCCGAGAGGCCACGGCAGTCCTGCCCGTTGTTGTTGAGCGAGATGATGCTGTACGGGCAGTACAGCAGCGCGTCCTCCATGAGCGGCTCTTCATGGTCGGGATGCATATGCACGACCCGATTGCTCTCGATGTCGTACACCTCGTACACGACGATCCAGTTCTGCCAGTTCTTGAGCTGCTCGCGAGAGACAGCCGTGCCGAGATCGTAGTTCAACCAGCGGGGGTAGGTGTCGCCCTGCAGGCTGTTCGCCCACGGCTTGTACATCCCCTGTGCGATGCGGTCCTTGAGGTCGTCCTCGCTGATGACCGTCGCCTCGATCCAGTAGCGGATGTCGGACGGACGCCGAGCGGTGAGGTCGAAGAAGACCGCACGCATGTCGCAGGCCCGCACCAACGGGAGATCCTGCTCCTTGTCCCACACCGTCTTGAGGACGCCTCGACCGTAGAGGACCGCATCCTGCAGCGCGAGGACCAGCTCGCTGTAGTAGTCGCTCGAGTCCAGCGACAGGTTGACCACGCCTTCCATGCCGCGCAGGGAATCACCGGGGGACGGGCCACGGGCCAGCGCCGTTACCTGCGGGTTGCGCGGGATCAACGAGGAGAGCGCCGTCTCCACGATCGCGAACGTGAGGTTGATCGAGGTGACGATCAGCTCGCTCTCGGTGGGACCAGCAGCCTCACGGTCGGTGTAGAACTTCCCCTGATAGAACCGCAGCAGGCGATCGAACGCCAACTTCTCACTGCTCTTGAACGACTCCACATGACGGTGGATCGTGGGAAGGTACTCGTTGAGCTTCATGGGTGGATCCCCAATGTCTTACGACGGCGAGGCTTGAAGAGTCTGTCCAGCGTCTCCACCGAGATGGCAGAGGTCTGACCGGGCTTTAGCGCATGCGGACGGCTACTGCCCGCAGGACGCAGACCATATCCCCGCTGCCTAAACATAGCCGCTGCGATCATTACGGTGATGGCCCGGTCGAAGTGGTGCCGTCCATGCTCACCCTTGCCGCGCTTCCGGCTTTGACCATCCCACTGCAAGAGTTGATGGATGGTCGCCTTCGTCTTCATGTGGATGTCGTTCTGCCGCAGTTGCTCGACCAGCGTCACGATCGCCGCGCTCTTACCGGTCGCGGTCATGTAGAAGCCGGGGTGAGCCGAGTTCGTGTGGTAGAGCTTCGGGCACCGTGCAGACATCAGCGCCTGAACGCATGCCGGCGCGTTGCTCTCCACCACCACGTCGCAGTCCCACGCAGCCTGGATCGCCATGATGCGCCCAGCGAGACGACCTGGATCCTCACGACCGGACCACGACATCACCTCGGTGCGGTCCCATGCATTCCAGAGCGTGATTGCGCTCGGGTCGCCGTCACTACCGTAGCCAGCAGGGTCGCACGTCAGCAGGTACGGGACGCCGGCCTCACGCTCTTCAAAGTAATGCTCGCGTCCATCGACGGTGGCGACTGCATCCGTCAGCATCGGGAGCAGCGCATCAGACGGCAGGACGTTCCCGCTCTCCGTCGTCCATCCGTCATACGGACCATACGGGTACTTGTGCCTGAACTTGTTCTCGTCCCCGATGAACTCGGTATCGAGTCGGGCACGCCTGAACGCGAGGTGAGGGTAAGTGATCCCCTCAAGTTCCTCCATGATCCGCAACTCCGTCTGGTCAGGGACGAAGGTCGGATCGTGGATCGTACAGGTGTCGTCCAGCCACCACTTCAGGAAGACCGGGTGGAACTGACTCGATCCCTCGAGCGCCTTGAGCCACATCGTGTGCGAGGTCGTGCCCTGCTTACCAGGAGTGGACTCCATCACGACGCGGGCGTTCTGCCTCTTCGCGACGGACGGGAAGAAGTGCGCGTTGAAGTTGTCCTGATCGTTGAACTCGTCGTACTCGGTGACGACGACACGGTCGGGGCTGTTGCCGATAGCCGGCGTGCCGGTGGCCGCGGTGATGGCCTTGATGCGCCCACCGTGGACGAACTCCATTTCGCGCTTGGCAGGGTCACGACCAGAGCGGGTGGGGATCTTGATCGCATCCGGTAGGTAGTCGTAGGCGTAGCGAGCGCGTCCCCACGCAGTCTCTGCCGTGTCGTACTTCTCTGCGATCAGCACGCCCTGCACGCCTGGGCTGTACATGCACTGACCGAGAAGGTCGAGGATCATCAGCGTGGTGATCTTCGCCTGACGATACTTCTTGATCATCACCCAGCGGTGATCGATGCAGGCGTCGAGAACCTGCTGCTGCGTGGGTGTGATGTTGAGCGAGCCGATGCTCTCATCTTCACGGACGATGCGGCAGATGCTGACGAACCTGTCTCGCTGCATCGCCGCTTTGATGGCGGCGGCATCCAGCGGCGTGGTAGTCCCGTTGCGAGCCATGCGGTCCTTTATCTACTTCTTCGCCATCTTTCCACGGGCAATAGCAGTAGCGACTCGCTTCTGACGACTACCAGGGAGAAGGTCGTTGTCCTGCGTGTACTTCGGATTGCGAGGACTGCCGGTATTCAAGAGGTGAAGGAACGCATTCACGCGAGCCATCGCCCACTGCTGACGGCTCTTCACGACCGGGCTGTGGCTTGCACTGAACGCGCCGGCCCCTCGACGCCACACGGTCTTGAGCATGCCGAGCGTGGCCTTACGGTCAGAGTCCTTGTTGTGGTCGCTGACCTTCTGCTCGAGCGAGGCGACGATGTCCTCATCCAGCCGAATGCCTTCGTTCGCATCCGACGCACTACCAGCCGGGTTTGCCTTCGACCCGGTGATGCGCTCTGACGGCTTCGCAGGAGTGTCCGACTTCGGCGCCTTCTCCATGCTTACTTCTTCGGCAGCTTGCCGTGACCGGCCTTGCGCGCAGTCTCAAGCGCAATGGCGATGCGCTGCTTCTGGCTCATCTTCGGCTTCTCTTTCGCCATCATGCTGATGTTCTTGCTGATGGCTTCACGGCTGAACTCTTTAGAAAGCGGCACCTTTCACCTCACTGTCGCGACCTAGCGTGATGCTGGTGCGGGTGGTAGTCTACCGCATCCCGCGTAGCACATCCCGTGCTGGAGGGCGGGAGTCCGAAAGGATCTGGAGGGAATATGCCGTACATCCGTCGCGACTTCATCAAGAATGGTGAAGTTACTGCTCCGAAGCTCGCCAGCAATGCGTTCAGCGGGACGATCCTCGCGAACGCCGCCACGTTCAACGCGAACACCACTGCGGCTACGCTGGTGTCTCCGCTCGTCGTCCCCTTCCTGTTCACGGACGGCACGGCTACCATCGAAGTGACGATGCCCTACAAGGTGCGCGTCATCGACGTGAAACACCTCAAGCTCGCGGCAGCAGCTGGCGGCGCTAACACCGTGCAGGTTCTGAACGGTGCAAGCGCTATCAGCGCTGCTGTTACGGTCAACACGTCTGACAAGGTTCTCACGGTGTCCGGTTTCGACATCGATGACGCCACGATGGAGGTCGCGTCTGGCGGTCTTCTCAAGGTCACCTCTACGAAGGTCGGAACGAACAGCGCCTGCATCGTGTACGTCACCGTCCTGCGCGTGGCCTGATGAGCGCGATCGCCCCGCAGCCCGTCTCGAGGTTGACGGGCACGACGGCTGCATCCGGTGCGACGACGCAGACTGCGCTCGTCCTCTCGGACAGTCGCGTGAAGGTGATCATCCGTCGCGTGAAGATCAAGCGTACTGCTGGTACGGCTGCGAACTTCACGCCGCGCATCTACAAGGTGAGCGGTGCGACTTCTAGCAGCATCAACCAAGAGTTCCTTGGTAGTGCGACGGCGGTGGCCAGCCTGTTCGACACTGTCGCAGAGGTCTACGTCTTTACCGATGCGAACGGGAAGCTCTACCTAGAGCCTGGGCCTGATGCTGGTGCGGACAACGTGTTCGACTACGAGGTCTACTTCGAGATCGTGAGGTAGAGCATGGCTGGATCCCAAGTTCTGCCGGCGCCTATTGAGGGCGGTGGTAGTGGAGCCCCAACGGATGCGCAGTACGTGGTGTTGTCGGCAGACGGCACGCTGACGGACGAGCGCATCCTCACGGCAGGCACGAACATCACGCTCACTGACAACGGTGCCGGCAGCACGCTGGTTATCGCGGCGTCGGGCGGCGGCGGTGGCACGCCGGCCTCGACGGTCGTTAGCGAGACAACCTACGGGCAGTCACCCGCTGTCGGGACGAGCACCGACTATGCGCGAGCTGACCATACGCACGGCACACCAAGCGCAGGCGGCTTGTCAAACTTCCTCGGGCTGTTTGGGGATGGTGGGGACGGAAACGCCACCATCACTGGGACCACCACGCTCACCCGCGAGATGCACTACGACAACCTCACCGTGAATAACGGTGGCGTCCTGAAGCCCGCCGGGAACAGGATCTTCGTTCGTGGCACACTCACGGTCAATGCCGGTGGGTCCATCAACGACGATGGCACGAGCGCCACGAGCCATGTTGGGCCTACTGGTTTCGCTGCGCGTAACTACCTTGGCGCATCTGGGACCAACGCAGGTTCCGGATGGTCCGTGGTTAGCGCCCAGTCAGCAGCCGGTAACGCGGGTGTCGCAAACACAAACAGTTCGCCTAACTCCGCGAATGTTCTTCCGGCTGGTGGAGCTGGCGGCAGCACATTGACCCGTGTCGGTGGTGCGGGTGGAGCGGCTCCGGCGAACGCATCGTTCCCGCAGCGCTGGTCTGGACGCATCCTAGACGGACGTGGAAGTTTCGGTGCGTTCAACGGTGGTGCTGGTGGTGGTGGTGGCGCTGCCTCTGTCGGCACATACACTGGTGGAACCTTCATTTCGGGAGGTGGAGGCAGTGGCGCAGGGATCGTCTGGATCGCAGCCGCGACGATCTCCAACAGTGGAACCATCAGCGCACGAGGCGGCAACGGAGCGAATGCGTCTGTCGGTACAGGCAGTGGTGACGTTGGCGGCGGCGGCGGTGGTGGTGGTGGCCTCGTAGGCATCATCACGAAGAGCGCTACGGTTGGTGGTACTGTCAGTGTGGCTGGCGGTACTGGTGGAACCGGTGCTGGCGTAGGAGGAAACGTGGGCGGTAACGGAACTGCTGGTGCGAACGGGTCCTACCATCTCTTGGTGCTAGGATGATCATCTATCAGAAGTGGCTGATTGCCTCTATCGGATCGTCTGCTGACGAGAACGCTGCCATCTGTGCGGCAGAAGGGTGCGTGGGATTCTACGAAGGCATCCCATCGTTCCTCGCGCAGCAGGCCCAGCAGGAGCAGTGGGTACTCCCACACTTCTGGACTGAAGAGGTAGTGATCCCCACCGACAACGGAGTCTGACATGCCCATCACTTCCGACGAGATGATCGACATCGGCACCGATGCGTACTCGATGGTCATCTTCCTTCAGAAGGCTCTGAAGGTTGACCCTGACGGGAAGAAGCGCCTCGACAAGGACGAGATGAAGGTGCTGCTGAAGGAGCATCTTCTGCCGCTGGCCGCAAAGGTCACGCGCGACCTGATCGACTGAAGTGGACACCGGAGACACCGGCCTGGCGGGCTGCGGCCTGTGGGCCGGTGTTCGGCTTTTGCTGACTGGCAGAACAGCAGATGAACTAGAGGGATGCTACATCCCTGTCGGTACGACGCTCTACTTCTCTTACGACGAGGACACTGCGATGGAACCAGAGATTCAGCCACAAGCGCCTGTGCTGGTTGAGCCGGTTGTCGCGCCTGTCGTTCATCCAGAGCCTGTTGAGCCGGCTCCTATGGTTGAGCCAGTTCAGGCTGTCGCTCCCACCGTGTCAGACCTTGGCGACATGGCGCAGAAGGTGGATGACCCTGTGCTTGTCGTCATCCTCGCCATCATCGCGCTGCTCGGTGTGGGACTCTGGAAGCACCTCGGGAAGGTGGCCGACCAGAAGTCGGCGCTCGACATGAAGCGCCTTGAGATCGAGCAGATGTCGGTGAAGAAGGGCCAGACCATGACGAGCCAGCCGCCGCCATGCCAAGCGGCGAACGCCGCCATCGAGGCCCGCCTCGCTGCGTTTGAGGCCCGACTGGGAAAGGTGGAAAGTTCCTCGCTCGCGCTTCCAGCAGGCTTCGACGCCGAAGAGCTGGACGAGCGTGTGCGCAAGCTCGAGATCGAGCGCATCAAGAAGGGTGAAGCATGAGCCAGGTCTTCCCACAGCGGTCGCCGTCGAGCGTCTCGATCTCTAGTCCCCTGTCTGGGTTCGGAGAGGTTGAGACGGTCATCCCCACGCCCACCTCGCAGGTCGCGTTCATCTACACGCTCAACCCGCTGCTCGTGACGTCCGACATCTACGGCACGGGCGCCACGGTAACGCTGTCGAACGGCGAAGCGGTGATGACCAGCGGCACCTCGACGGACGGCTACGCGCGCCTGACGTCGAAGAAAGTCGCCAAGTACCGCGCCGGCCAGTCCACGATGGCGAAGTGGACGGCTCGCTTTACCACCGGGTCTGCGGGCAACCGGCAGATGGCGGGCCTCTACAACATCGAGGCTGGCTATCAGTTCGGCTACGACGGAACCTCGTTCGGCATCCTCTACACCGAGACGGCGACCGTCGAAGTGCAGACGCTGACGATTACCGCGGCACCGACTGGTGGAGGTAACGTCACGGTCACGCTCGACGCTGGAACGCCGGTCGTCGTTGCGGTCACCAACCAGCCCAATACGTCCGTCACCGCTAGCCAGATCGCGGCTGCTGACTACTCGCAGACTGCGGGTGGATGGGACGCACAGTCCATCGCCAACGTCGTGTACTTCACGCGGCGAACGGCAGGAACAGCAGGCGCGTCTACGTTTTCTGCTGGTGCGGTTCCAGGCATCGCGGGGACATTCGCCATTCTCACGACCGGCGTTGCTCCCACCGAGCAGTTCATCCCGCAGAGCGCGTGGAACCAGGATCGCTTCGACGGCACCGGGTCTAGCGGGCAGACCATCGACCCGACGAAGGGCAACGTCTACGGGGTGCAGTTCCAGTACCTCGGCTACGGCGATGCCTTCTTCTACGTGGTCAACGGGCTCACGGGGCGTCCGACCCTCTGCCACGTCATCCGCAACGCGAACACTCGCACCCGCACGGTCC
>JBEIUO010000036.1:0-9743 GCA_040374335.1 Phycisphaeraceae bacterium | reverse complement strand
GGCGGCGGGGCGGGGGCGACGAGGCGGGTTGTGCGGGGGGTGACACCCGTTGGCCGGGGGAGTTTCCGATAGTAGGAGCGGGATGGTGCTTCTCTTCGGAGACGGGAATGGAACGGCTTTTCAAGATACTGGCGGTGGCGGTGCTCGTGCTGGCGGGCGCGGATGCGCACGCGGCGATCTACTACGTCAAGACGAACGGGCTGGACACCAACACAGGGCTGTCGGCGGCGGTGCCGTTCAAGACGCTGACGAAGGCGCTGCAGGTGGCGAGCGCGGGGGACACGATCTACATCGGTGGCGGCACGTACACGGACCAGCCGGTGACGGTGAGGAACGGGACGGCGGTGCTGCCGATTCGGGTGATCGGCGACACGAAGGGCGTGTTCACGGGGACGAAGGGCACGGTGCAGTTCCGCAAGGCGGGCTCGCTGATGATCGACGTGCAGCACTCGTGGGTCGTGTTCGAGACGATCCGAGTGAGCTCGAGCGGTACGGCGTTTCGGATCGGGCCGGGGGGGCTCAACACGACGTTCAACACGTGCACGATCACGGGCTGCACGACGGCGATCCAGATGACGGGCGGGAGCGCGACGTTCAACACGGCGGTGATCACAACGACGCTGGGGACGGTGTTTGACGTGACGGCGACGACGGCGGCGAGCGGGAACGGGACGCTGACGCTGGTCAACTCGGGGGTGTACCTCAACCTCGGCATTGTGGCGAACGTGAAGGGGTTCTCTGAGCTGATGCTGAGCCGGTGCTCGGTGTACAGCAACACGAACTCGAAACTGGTGGAGGTAACGGCGTCGGTGAACGGGCGTTCGCAGAACCTGACGATGTCGAACTGCCTGGTGTACAGAAACGCCGGTAGGATCCTGCAGGACAACAGCAACGCGACGGTGAGGATCTTCAACACGACGTTCGATCAGAACACAACGTCCAAGCTGTTCGAGTGCAAGGCGGGCAACGCGACGGTGCAGAACACGATTTTCGCGAACACGTCGACGGCCCTGGCGCAGGCGGGCGGGTCGATCACGCACACCAACAACCTGTTCTGGAACTGCAGCACGGAGGTAGACGGGACGCCCAAGCACTCGACGGAGTTCACGGCGGACCCGATGTTCACGAACGTTTCGAGTTGGGTCCCCAAGGCGGGTTCACCGGCGATCGATGCGGGCGTGACGATCTCCGGGCACACGACTGACCGTGCGGGCGCGTCGCGGCCGCTGGGCATCGCGTACGACATCGGCGCGTACGAGCGGGCGGGGCCGTCGGCGAACACGCCGTACTCGCAGACGTTTGAGAGCCTCACGACGCCGGGGACGGAGTGGAGCCTGCTGGGCACGACGACGTCGGCGAACAACATCTTCACGGTCACGTCGCGCTCGGTGGCGACGAAGACGATCACGCCGATGGACAACGCGCGCACGCTGCAGGTCCGCGTGAACACGGTCCCGGACACGGCCTACACGCTGTTCTTCGACGTCGTGTTCATGGGGACCTGGGACGGGAGCGCGACGCCAAACGGGCCTGACGCGTTCAACGTGAGCGTCAACGGCGAGCCGATGATCTCGGGTACGTTCAAGTGCGGCCCGGTGAGCGGGAGCGGTTCGAGGCTGTCCGATTGGACGTGGCCTGGGTTCCCCGAGGAATGCCGCAGCGGCACCGGCAACTTCGGTGGGAGCTTCTCTACGCACGGCGCGATCTTCCGCCGTGTTCGCGTCGACTTCACGCCCGATGGGACGGTCTCGTTCATCAACTTCTGGAGCTCGGGGCTGGAATCGTGGTCGAATGAAGCGTGGGCGATCGACAACGTCATCGTTGCGCAGACATCGAGCTCGACGATCACCACCAATGCGCCTCGCTTCGCCGAAACCGGGCGTGCCCACGAGTTCTTCGTGCAGCCCCGCAGCGCTGGGCCGGACCCGGCCTCCAAGAGCGCGCTGCTCTGGGCGGACATCGACCGCAACGGCTACCCGGACGCGGTGGCGCACAACACCGTGGCCGACTCCATCGTCTACTTCGTGAACGAGGGCTCGATGACCTCGTCCGCCGCCATCGGCGCGACCTCCGACCAGGCGATGGTCGCCGACCTCGACAACGACGGCGTCATCGACATCATCACCTCCAGTTCCACGCAGCGGTCCACCGTTCGTCGCGGCAATCCCGCCCCGGCGTTCAACAGCGACCCGCTGACGTCCTCCAGTTTCTTCTGGTCAACCTGGCCGAACCCGATCAACACCGGCACGTTCACCCGGCGCGCGATGGCCGCTCTGGACGTTAACGGCGACGGGTGGTGCGACGTGCTCCACGCGCGCCCGGGCACCCACGAGTTCTACCTCGGTCAGCCCGATCCCACCGGCTACTTCGTCGATTACGCGCGGCAGTCCAGCACGGACAGCCCGTTCGACGGGTTCTTCAGCGAAACCGGCCACGCCTTCTCAACGGGTGACGTCAACAACGACGGCTACCCGGATGTCTTCCACCACGGCGGCTCGGGCATCCTCATGCTCAGCAACGGTGGCAGCGGCCCGTACACGCGACGGGCTCTGGCGACGGGCGTCACGTTCTCCGACAGCGCGTCGGTCGGATCTGCGTGGGGCGATGTCGACAACGACGGTGATCTGGACCTCATCATCGGCGACCGCGTCGGGGCCATCGTTGCGATGCGCAACGACGGTGCGGGAACCTCCTTCACCTCCATCGCGTCCACCTGGGGCCTGACCGCCACCGGCACCGCGACGCCCGCTCTCGGCGACTACGACAACGACGGCGACCTTGATCTCTTCCTCACCGCGGCATCGGGGCTCACCTCGCTGTACCGCAACAACCGTGCCGCGGGGACGATGACGTTCACGCTCGTCAGTGCGGGATGCCGCACGGAGTCCAGCGCGGGGGACGCGAAGTGGGTCGACGTGAACAGCGACGGGCTGCTCGATATCGCCTTTACGAGCAACGAGCAGAACCTCTGGACTCGGCTGTACGAGAACATCTCGGCGGACGCGAACCCGGCCGATACCAACCTGAGCCGGTACCTCAAGGTCTCGGTTGTTGGCTTCGGAAAGGGCGGGATCAACAAGGCCGCGATCGGCACGCGTGTGGAGCTGTGGGACAGCACCGACAAGGTGTTTCTGCAACGGCGCGACCTGGGTGTTGCGTCGGGGCTGGGCGGTCAGGAGTCGCTGACGGCGCACTTCGGCGGTGTGAACCCGGCGACGACGTACACGCTCCGCATCATCAACGGGCCGCGGACGTACACGCAGGCCGTGACGCCCAAGGTGTGCGCGACGGATTTCGGGGCCCACTCCTTCGATCGGTGGTACACGTTCACCGAGCCCGATCCGGGGGGCAATCTGAGGGTCGTCCGCTGGCGCGAGGTTTCGTCCACCGACAACGAGTAGTGCTTACGGAGCCCCGAAGACGATCGTCGCTGTGCCGATTGAGAGCAGCACCTTGCCGTCGATCACGGCGAGCGACGAGAGGGCCGACACGGGCACGCCGAGCTTCTGCGTTCCCATGAGCTTCGCGGACTTGGTGTCCAAGATGAACAGTCGCATCACGGAGAGCGTGTTCTCTTCCAACCTCGAGGCCCGCTCGTCGTAGCTCTCGATCATCACGATCCGTCCATCGGCGAGCACTGGCGGGAGCAGCTTGCCGAACGAGTTGACGGTGTCAACGCCAACGAGGCTGCCGTCCTGACCGAAGATCGCCGCGCCGCTGGGTGAGAGCAGCGCGAACCGTCCGTCGATCGCCGCGCCGCGCATGGGATACGACACCTTCCCTCGCGTGTCGCAGGGTTCGGGGGCTGGCTTGCCGTCCGCCAGCGCGAGCTTCCAGATTCTGCTCTGGTCGTCGGTGATGAAGACGCTCTCTCCGACGACCCAACCGGGTGCGGACATCGCGCAGGGGTCGCCCGTGGTCCGCCAGACGACAGCGCCGGTTGCGGTGTTGACCCGCAGCACGCTCTCGCTGGTCGCGACGAGGGCCTCGGTATCGGTCACCGGTCGCAGCCACCGCACGTGATCGCCGAGGACCTCGGGCGCAACGGCTGATTCGCGTTCACCGGTTTTCAAGGAGAGCCCGACCACCAGCGGGGGCGATCCGGCCACGTCTTTGACGGGGCTGGTGCCCGCGAGCAGCACGCGGGGACCCACGATCGCGACCTCGAAGATCCGCGAGCCATCGAGTTCCTGGTGCCAGATCGCCTCGCCGGTGCTGAGGCTGAAGGCGGCGCAGCGTCCGGAGCGTTGCGCGAGGACGAGCGTGTCGCCGCGGATTGCCGCGACGAAGTCCTCGACCGAGACGTCCTGATCCATGGGCGATCGCATCCGTTGTCCGCTGGCGTTGCCGCCGCCGAACAGCGAGAGGAACTCGCGCGACTTCCAGAGGCTCTTGCCGGTGTAGTTCGAGATGGCCTCAAGCTCGCCGCCGCCGGGTGTGGGCCAGAAGAGCAGGGTGAGGTCGTGCCGGATCGTCATCAGGACGGGTTCCGACGATTCGATCTGCCGTTCCCACAGGGGCTCGAGCTGGTCCGTCGCGAGGTTGACGCCCCACACGCCGACGGCCCGCATCGATTCGTTCACCATCGCCACGCAGTCGCCGGTGCGGCCTTCGACGTCGGGCAGCACGACGTCCGCGGGCACCCAACCCGGCACCACCTGCACGCCCCCGTGCACGGAGTCGCCGATGTGGGGCGACGCGACTCGCTTCGCGAGCGTTGCCGTGCGCCCCGCGTCCGTTGCCGCGGGGCTCAAGATCACGCCGGGGTATCCGTTGGAGACGCGGCGTGCGAGGCGTTCGGCGGCTTCGATGCGTCCGGCGCGACCGGCGTAGCCCGCGAGTTCTTCGGTGATGGCCGCGAGCTGCGCGAGGCGGTCGGGCCTGCCGATGGCGACGGATGTCTCCTCGCTCACGAGTGCCTGTCCGAGCGCGGCGAGGCCGTCGGTCTGCCGTTCACGCGCGAAGAACCACGCGGCGGCGCGGCGCCAGACTTCGGGCGTCGCGGCGGCCAGCGGGTATCGACGCGCGGCGGCGACGAGGGATTCGCCGTCGGCGTCGGCGGGCATCGCGGCGATTTCGGCGGCGGCCTGTCCGTCGAAGGCGGTGTACGCGGAGTGACCGACGCGCCGGAGGAGGTTGGTGAGTCTGCGGGCGGCCTCGTCGCCGCCCATGGCCTTGGCGGTGATGGCGCTGGGGTCTTCGGTCATGGCGCCGGCGGTGGCGAGTTCGGTCTCGACGAGTACGCGCTGGAGGGCTTCGACGGCTTCGGGTGCGCGACCTTGTGTCTCGCGGAGTGAGGCGAGCTCAAAGAGGTACTCCACCTGCTGCGTGGGTTCTTCGCCAGCGATTCCGAGGCGCTGCACGACCGAGTCGAGCAGTTCCGGGTTGGTGACGGGTTGCAACCCCTGGTAGAACCGTCTGGGCGCGGCGGTGGTGGCGGGTCGTCCGGCCCGCACCATGGCGAGCAGCAGCTCGAACAGCTCGGTGCGCGATCGCGTGGCGACGGCGGTCGGCTGGTCGCGCGCGATCGCGAGCACGCGGTCCGCGAGCGACGGCGTGAGGTCGGAGTGTCCGGCGCGGGAGGCGAGTTCGATGTACGTGAGCAGCGGGCGGGGGTCGCCGGGGTTGCGTTCGAGGCGGGCCTCGAGCACGACCCGCGCGTCTTCCCAGCGGAGGTAGGTGTGGAGGCGTGAGCCGTCGATGGTGAGCGGGTGCGCGCTGGGGCCTTCGCCGGCGATGAGCAGGTTGCCCGGTTGTTCGACCTTCATGAGGGTGGGTTGCTGCGGGTTGCCGGGCGAAACGCGGAGGATGCCGGCACGCACCGGGATGAGCAGGTCGTCGCCACTGGCCACGGCCCGGCCGACGGGGGACCACTCGCCGTCGAGGGGAGGCCCGAGCTTGCCGCCGGTGAGGTCGGCGATGGGCACAAAGAGCATGGAGGCCTCGCACATGACGGCGAGGTTGTTCCCGGCGCGGACGAGGTACTTGGGGGCGTAGGCCACATCGCGAGGGCCGCCCTCGGTGATGCGACGGGTGCCTAGCACCTTGCCGGTGTTGCCGTCGTAGCGCACGATCGCCGCGGTGGAGGGGTCGATGACGATGATGGCGTCGCCGTCGACGACGGGCGCGCTGACTTCGTAGGGCGGGGGGAGCTCGGGGCCGGCGAATGCGCCGTCGGCACCGCGCCCGCTGGGGACGAGCCGGACCAGCGGGGCCGACCGCTGGCGGCGTCGACCGCGGCGACCAGGCCCATCTCGTCGGTTCGGTAGATGATGCCGCGCGAGGCGACGCCGGCCTCGGGGCGGGACTGCTGGCGCGACCAGGTGACGGAGCCGATGCTGCCGAGGTGGCGGATCCAGCGGAGGCCGCCGGAGCTGAGGTCGAGGCCGACGAGGTAGAGGCCGATGGTGCGGTTGGGCCCGCTGGGGCGGCGTGCAGTGACGACGACGGTGTCGCCCTCGACGAGCACGGGGCCGCGGATGGAGGTGTCCGCGAGGCGAGGGTCCATGGCGGAGACGTCGGCGGACCAGCGCACGGTGCCGGTGGCGGCGTCCAGGGCGTGGACACGCCGATCGCCGGTCCGCACGCCCGCGGCGGGTGTGCCCATCGCGACGATCGCGAAGTCGGAGTGGAGGGTGACGGTGGCGACGTCTTCGAGCCCGCGCCAGCTGTTGAGCGAGAGCGTGTTGAGGTCGCGGCCGTAGCTGGTGCTGGAGGGGTTGCCGGGTTGCACGCGCCAGACGGGTGAGAGGGTCGCGTGGTCGAAGGCGGCGACGGTGATGCCGTCGTTCACGTAGAGGACGTCGTCGCGGACGGTTGGGAGAACCCAGGCGGTTCTGCCGTCCTTGGAGGCGAACTCGCGGAAGCTGCGTGCGGCTTCGAAGGTGTCGTTGGGATCTTCGACGCCGCCGGATTCGATGGGGACGCTCTGCAGCGGGGCGGAGCCGGTGGGGACGAGGTCGGCGACGGGCTGGGCGGCGAGGGAGTTGCGCCAGGCGCGCTTGAGCGACTCGGGCCAGGCGACCGGGGCCTCGTCGAGACCGTCGGCGGCGGCTTTGGTGCGGAGGTCGCGGGCCCAGTCGGTGACTTCGGGTCGGGGGAGGTAGCGGGAGACGAGCGTGGCAAGGGCGGCGACGTCGCGGGCGTTGGTCCCGGTGCCGAAATCGGGGTGGGAGGGAAGGTCTTCGAGGACAAGGCGGGCGGACTCGAAGCGTGCGCCCTCGATTTCGAGCTGCGCGAGGGCCATCGCCGCGGTGAGGCCGGTGGAGGTGAGGAAGTACGAGCGTTCGACTTTGCGGAGCTCGCCGGCTTCGAGGAGGGCGGCGGCGCGGGGCTCGCTGGCGACGCGGTAGCGCTCGAGGAGCTGGGGTTCGGCGAGGAGGAGGGAGTGAACGGCGGAGCGGACGGCGATGTAGAGCTGCTTCTCGGTGCCTTCGACGACGGCGTCGGCCTCGGTGTCGAGGATGGACTGGACGACGCGGACGGCTTCGCCGAAGTTCTGGGCGGCGACGAACTCACCGACGCGCGGGAGGGCGTCGCGAGCGATGACGGAGTCGTCGGGGTAGGGCAGGACATCACGGGGCTGCGCGAGGGCATCTCCTCCGCCTACAAGCGCAGCAACCGCACCAATCGCCAATCGCGGGTCTATCGGACGCACTCGTATCTCCGCGGCCAAAGTCTCGATCAGCGTGGTTCATCGGCTCTCGGACCCGCCACGATCAGGCCCGCCCGCAAATCCCGGTCGAACTCCCCGGCCGGACCCCGGGGTATGTGAAATCGTACGCGCGACTCAGGAGGCCCCGGTTCGGGTCCGATGAGCCGTTATGCTCGCAGCCGTACCGTCGGATCGAGTTCAATCGCTGCTCGGCTGGGCGTTCCGCCCGCTGAGCGACGCCCTGACGCCGCAGGCGCGGGTTACGCGCATTGTGATGCTGGTCGCGGCGACGCTGGTGATGTGCATCGGCGATCTGTACATGACGCTGACGTACGCGATGAGCGTGGGGATGATCGAGGCCAACCCGATTGCGCGCGAGGTGCTCCGGGAGCACCCGGTCGCGGTGTTGGTGGTGTGGAAGCTCTCCACGTTGGTGTTCTTTGCGAGCGTGTTCTACTTTGCACGCCGGACGCGGGTGGGGGAAGTCGCGGCGTGGGGGTCGTTCTTTGTGATGGCTTGCCTTACGGTGCACTGGCTCTCGTACGCCACGGCGGTGAGCCGGTTCACGCCGGAGTTTGCCGCACTGGCGATGAGCGACGACCCGCGGTGGATTACGCTGGATGATGTCCATGCCCCGCAGTTGCGACGGCTGAGCCGGTCGGCATCGGCGGGCGAAGCGGGGGATTGACTCCCCCGGGAGGGGTCGGCGGGGGTCGGGGAGGCGGGTTACACTGCCTCCATGAAGCTGCCCATGGCTCTCGTTGGATTGGTCGTGCTCGCTCCTCTGGTTGGCTGCTCGAGCGTTTCGCCCCCGCAGGTCAGCGTGGGTGAGGCCCGGGTTTCGCAGTCGGAGGCGGGCAGCCTGCTGCTGATCGAGTTGAACACGGAGAACCCGAACCGGGATCCCTTGCCGCTGCGCGAGGTGCGGTACTCGGTTGATGTGAACGGGACGCGGGTGTTCGAGGGGCTGCGGTCGGCGGAGAGCACGCTGCGGCGGTACGGCACGCGGACGATCGTGCTGCCGGTGTCGTTGCCGCCGGGTTCACCGGGGTACGTGCCGTCTGGGACGTACAGCGTTCGGGGCGAGTTGATGTACAAAGAGCCCGGGGCGCTCGCGCAGACGCTGCTCGACGCGGAGATCGTTGATCCGACGGTCAGCTTCTCGGGCGAGGGTTCGTTCGGCAACTCGGCGAACTGAGCGCACGAAAAACCCCGGGCGCGGGCCCCGGGGATTGGGTGGTTTGCAACTCAGCCGGTCTGATTAGCAGCCGGCGTCCCAGCGGGCGAAGAAGAGGATGACATCGTCGCCGTCGACGCCGCCGGAGGCATCGAGGTCGGCGGTCTGCACGCCGTTGTCCCAGTCGGCGAAGAACGCGATCACGTCGTCGCCGTCGACGCCGCCGCTGCAGTCGTAGTCGCCCAGGCACACGCCGTCTGCACCGAAGAGCAGGGCCACGTCGGCGGCATCGATCATGCCGTTGCCGTCGAGGTCACCGGCGGCCCAGCGGCCGGAGGTGGGGGTGTTGAGGCCGAGGATGATGGTGTTCTTCTCGGTGCAGTCGACGGTGCCGTCGAGGTTGAGGTCGCCGTACTTGGTGGCGAGAACGTTGACGACGACGTCGGTGACGTCGGCCTGGTTGACGACGAGGTCGCCGTTCATATCGGCCGAGAGGTCGAAGCCGACGGCCTCGTTGAGGTTGGACCAGTTCGCGGCGCCGTCGGTGACGAAGGTGCTGTTGAACTGCTTGAGGACGTAGTTGACGTCGGCGAGGTCGATCTTGTTGTCATCGGCGTCGGCGGCGCCGTTGTTGCGATCGGCGCCGATGGGGGACCAACCCGGAGCGGTGAGGCCCGAGGCGTTGGCCACGTCGGCGCGGCTGTCGCCGTTGTTGTAGGAGGCGCCCGTGGACTTCACGGTGCCGAAGAAGTTGCCACCGAAGGCGCTGTCGACGGCGCTGAAGCCGGAGGAGCGGTTGAGCTGGCCGCTGACGAGGGCGAGGCCGTCGGCCCAGTAGCGGACGTCGGACTTGGTGAAGCTGCCGTCGCCGTTGAAGTCGCCGAGGATCTCGATGCAGGCGGCGGTGCCGGT
>JBEIUO010000401.1:0-3668 GCA_040374335.1 Phycisphaeraceae bacterium | reverse complement strand
GGTGAACACCATCAGGCCGAGGGCGATGCCCTGGACGAGGAAGGCGAAGGCGAGTCCGGAGGTGGTAGCGCGCGGGCTCATGAGGCCTTGGCCGAGTTTCTGTGGGGCGATGAGCGCCCAGCCGATTGTGCGGAAGAAGCCGCGAACTCGCTTCTCGTCGTGCTCCCAGGGGACTTCGGCGGCTTCGGTGGTGGATTCGTCGAAGCCTTGGGCGGCGCGCACGACCATTTCGTCAAGGTCGATCTGCTGCTGGCAGGAGACGCAGGCGAAGGAGCGGGGCACGATGTGGCCGCGGACGTCTGTTCCGTAGTACGCCTGGTTGCACGACGGGCAGCAGAACTGCACGGCGTTGGGGATGAAGTCGAAGTCAGAGGGCCGGAAGGAGGCGTTGCACTCCGGGCATGTGCGACCGGCGATTCCGAGCAGCGAGTATCCGCATGTCCTGCAGCGCATCCCCGGTCCTCCTCAGTAGGTGTTCCGCTTCCGAAGTAGCGCTGGATCGTGGGGGCTGAGCGCGGCGAGGGCGTTGGCCGACCGCTCGCCGGCCTTGCCGTCGCCGACTGGGTGTTCCGCGCGCGAAAGATCGATGATCCGGGCCCGCTCGATCGCGCGACCGACCGCGCCGCTCTCGATGTGCTCGACGTCGATGACGTTGCCGGCGCGTTCGCGTCCGGCCTGGCGAGGGCCGACGTTGACGACGGGCACGCGAAGTGCGGCGCACTCGATGAGGCCGGCGGAGGAGTTGCCGACGAGGACGCCGCCGCGACGGGCGAGGGCGCGCAGGAGGCCGACGAATGCCGTGCGGGGGAGGTGGCTTTCGCGCCGGACGCCTGCGCCCTCGAGCGCGCGCACGATGCCGGGGCGGCCCGCGTCGTGGTTGGGCATCATGGCGAGGATTTTGGAGCCGTCGCCGCCGCACGCGGTCGAGGCGGCTTCGAGGATGGTCATGGCGTCGGCTTCTTCGAGTTCGTTGGGTCGTCCCACGGGGTGCTGGAGCACGACGACCTTGGGGGCACCGAGGGCATCGAAGGCCTCGGCAGACATCTCGGGCATCGCGTCGAGGCCGTCGATCGCTGGCGAACCGACGACGACGACGTGCTCGGGACGTTCGCCCATACGGACGATTCGGTCGCGGCTCTGCGGTGTTGCCGGGAGATGGAGGTGCGCGAGCTTGGTGATCGCGTGGCGCATGGCTTCGTCTGCGACGCCCTCTGCGCGGTCACCGCCGTGGATGTGCGCGACGGCGTATCCCGCGATGCTTCCGGATGCCGCGGCGGCGAAGGCTTCGATGCGATCACCGAGGACGACGACCCAGTCGGGCCGGAGTTTGTCGAACGCGCGGGCGAAGCGGCCGACGCCGCGCGCGACCGATTCCGCGTCTTCGGTGCGTCCGGTTCGGCCGGCGATCTGCATCGGCACGGCTTCGGCGATGTTGAACTCGGCCTTGACGTCGCGCAGGCTCTCGGCGGGGGAGATGAGGTGGGACCCGGAGGCGACGACCGCGAGTTCGAGCTTCGGATGCCGGTTGACCGCGTGCATCACCGTGCGGAGCAGCCCGAACTCGGCGCGTGAGCCCGTCACGACGCACACACGGCGGCGCGCACCGGGCCCTTCGTCCGGTTCGCTGCTGGGCCTCACCGAAGGATCGCCGTCCCATCCGTCACCGATCATCGCACGTACTCACGACTGGAACCCATCGACATCTTCTTTCATCAACGGAACGTCCGCGGCTATGTCGCGAAGAACCCTGCGTCCCAGCACGCGGTCGAGCTCGAAAGGCGGGATCCCCGTACCCGGCCTTTTGAACGTCAGGTCCTCACGAGCTAGGAGCGTAC
Organism: Phycisphaeraceae bacterium; assembly: GCA_040374335.1. GTDB lineage: Bacteria > Planctomycetota > Phycisphaerae > Phycisphaerales > UBA1924 > JBEIUO01. Next base: position 1,833 of record JBEIUO010000401.1, on the reverse strand, counting down.
CCCGGCCGAGCGGCCTGCGCAGCACCATGCTCTGCCGCGACACGGCCCGAACATCTCCCTCGATCTCGAGGACCCGCTTGACGGGCTCGACCGACGGCGACGGCGTTGCGGGGCCGCGGGCGAGTCGGCAGTAGTCGGAGAATCCCGCGGGATCGAGCGATGCGGCGTGATCCGGGCCTTTGGCGCGTCGGTCGTCGGTGAAGTGCTTTTCGAGGACGACGGCGCCGAGTGCCGCGGCGGTTGCGCCGGTACCGGTGTCGGGGGTGTGGTCGCTGTACCCGATCGGGAGAGGAGCGAATGCGCGTTGGAGGGCGAGGATGCCGCCGAGTTCGGCGTGCTCGATGGGGGTTGGGTAGCTGCTGACGCACTGGAGCAGCGCGAGGCTGGAATGCCAGGGCTTGAGCCACTCGACCGCACGGCGGATCTCATCCACGGTTGCGGCGCCGGTGCTGACGATAAGCGGCTTGCCGGTGCCTGCGAGGGTTTCGAGGAGCGGCCGGTGGATGACATCGGGGCTCGCGGTTTTATACGCGTCCCAGGGGAGGCGTTCGGCGACTTCGACGAGTTCGACGCTGAACACGCTGACGATCGCGTGCATCCCGAGCGCGTGGGCCGCGTCGACGCAGGGGCGCATGTCATCGATGGAGAGTTCGAGGCGGCGGAGCATGGCGAGCGGATCCTGCTCGCCGGCGGCGGCCTGGTACACCGCGAGTCGCGAGGCCGCGCTCATGAGTCGTGAGGCCTCGAACAACTGGAGCTTGATCGCGTCGGCGCCGGCTTGGGCGGCGAGGCGCGTGAGGGCGACGGCCCGCGCGGGGTCGCCGTCGTGGTTGACGCCGATCTCGGCGATGATGTAGGGCTTGCCGGCGGCGATCGTGGTCTGACCGATCTTCATGCGGTGCGCTCCGCGAGCATCGCGTGGGCGATCATCAGGTCGATGGGCGCATCGATGTCGATGACGCTGCCCTCGGGGTTCACGATGCCCCGCCGATCGATGCCGAAGAAGGCGTGGGGCCCGGGTTGCACACCCTTGATCCCGAGCATGAGCGCGCGGCGGGTGAGCGCGATCACCGCGCCGTCTGGGATGAACGCGGGCGGGAGGTCCTGGCGACGGAAGACGCCGTGATTGAGCACGTCGCCCTCCCACGGAGCAACCACGCCCGTTGCGGGATCGACGCGGGCCGTCCACCACGGGTGGTTCTTGCCGACCGGCTGGTAGCTTTGCACGCTGTCGCAACCGGTTGATGTCAGCAGCGCGACGGCCCGCTCGACCAGCCCCGCGGGCCGCACGGGCACGTTCGCGTACAGGATGACCACTGGGGTGCGCTCGTCGACGTCCAGGATGCCTCGACGCTCGCACTCGAGCAGGGCGTGGCGTGCGGCGTCGTCGATACGGGCGGTGTCGTGCGCGAGGTCGGCGGGTCGTTCGATCGCGTCGATGCCGCGGGAACGTGCGAGATCGAGCGCGCGATGGTCGTCGCTCGAGACCACGACGCGTGCGACGTTGCCCGCCGAGGTCGCGGCGTCGATCGACCATTCGATGCACGGGCGGCCGCCGATGGGCGCGATGTTCTTCCCGGGCACGCCCTTGCTTCCCGCGCGGGCGAGGATGATGGCGAGCGCCCCGTTCACGCCAGAGCTCCTGCGGTAGTTGCCGCGGGATCGGGGGCGCGGCCCCCCTCGCACAGCGGCGTGCCCAAGCGTTCGAGGATGGCGAGGATGCCCTCGCGGGTCAGATCGCCAACGACACCGTCGCCCGCCTTGACGAGACCGCAGCGGAGCACCGTGAGGCGCGTCGCGGCGGCGTGTTCGCGAACGTTGTCCGGCAGGGGC
>JBEIUO010000053.1:0-8850 GCA_040374335.1 Phycisphaeraceae bacterium | reverse complement strand
GCTGTACATCAACATGGTGACCGCGGTGCTTCTCGGGATCCCGCTGATCGCCGAGGCGCAGGAGCCGGGGATCATGAAGCGCCCGCCGCGCGACCCGGCCCGTCCGCTGCTGACCTACGAGCTCTTCATGCGCACCGGCCTGGTGTCGGTGTTGCTGTGCGCGGGCGCGATGATCGTCTTTAGCTCCCAGCAGGCGCGCGGACTCGGCGAAGCCGCGGCGCGCACCGCCGCGGTTTCCGCCATCGTCGCAGGTGAGACCTTCTATCTCTTCTCCGCGCGCGCGCTGCTGCACCCCGCGTGGGCCATCCCGCCCTTCTCGAACCTCTGGCTGTGGGCAGGGATCGGCGCGATGATCCTCACGCAGGCCGCGTTCGCGCACCTCCCGCTCATGAACCGCCTCTTCCACACCGCGCCCCTCGACGCCCGCGGCTGGATCGACGTCGTCTGCGTCGGCGCGGCCACGCTGGTCATCGTCGAGATCGAGAAGGCGCTGCGCCGCCGCCGCGCGCGACCTCGCTGATCGCCGCACGGCGCGGCCGGGCCCCGCACGTCGCACGAATCGTGGCAGTCGTTCGCAACCAGCGACGCTCGGAGCCCTGAGCACCGTGCCCGGCGCAGCAACCGCCGCGCGAGCCGGTCGACGCAAGGAGCCCCCGCGTGGAAACACCTGAGCAAGAGCATGGTCCGCTAACTACGCGCCGCCGCTCTCGCGCGCCCGCGCCCCTGCCCCTGCAGGTGATCGTCGGTGCCGCGCTCTTCGCGGCGGGCCGACGCCGTCCGTACCTCGGGCGCCGCGCCGGCTCGGGTCCGAGCGCGCAGCGCCGAGAAACCGGTACACTCCGCCCTTGTACCCGTGGTGAGGTGCGCACATGACCGAGAGCAGCCGCCAGAGAGCGCGACGTGTGTTCATGGAGATCGCGGACCTCGCGCGCGAGGAGCGCGCCGACGCGCTGGGGCGCGCGTGCGGTGATGACTCGGCCCTGCGGGCCGAGGTGGAAGCCCTCCTCGCCGCAGACGCCAGCGCCGCCGGCTTCATGGCCTCCCCAACCGCCGGCGATGCCACCGTTCTCGGCGGCCCGAGTTCCGCCGCTCGCGAACACGAAGGCCAGTTGATCGGCCGCTACAAGCTCCTCCAACCCATCGGCGAAGGCGGATTCGGCTCCGTCTGGATGGCCGAACAACGCGAGCCCGTCAAACGCCGCGTCGCGCTCAAGGTCATCAAGCTCGGAATGGACACCCGCCAGGTCATCGCACGCTTCGAGGCCGAACGCCAGGCCCTCGCGATGATGGACCACCCCAACATCGCCAAAGTCCTCGACGCCGGTGCAACCGAAACCGGCCGCCCCTACTTCGTCATGGAGTACATCAAGGGCGTCCCCATCGTCGAGTACTGCGACACCGAACGCCTCGACACCCGCGCTCGGCTCGATCTCTTCGCGTCCGTCTGCCAAGCGATCCAGCACGCCCACCAGAAGGGCATCATCCACCGCGATATCAAGTCCAGCAACGTCCTCGTCACCCTCCACGACGGCGTCCCCGTCCCCAAGGTCATCGACTTCGGAATCGCCAAGGCCACCAGCGCCGAACTCACCCAGAAAACCCTCTTCACCGAACACCGCCAGATGATCGGTACCCCCGCCTACATGAGCCCCGAATAGGCCGAAATGAGCGGCCTCGACATCGATACCCGCAGCGACATCTACTCCCTCGGCGTCCTCCTCTACGAACTCCTCACCGGCACCACCCCCTTCGCCACCGAAGACCTCCTCAGCAAGGGCTTCGCCGAGATGATGCGCATCATCCGCGAAGTCGAACCCCACAAACCCTCCACCCGCCTGAGCTCGCTCGGCGAAACCGCGTCCCGCACCGCGCAGCTCCGCAGAGCAACAGACCCCGCCCGCCTCAGCTCTCAGCTCCGTGGCGATCTCGACTGGATCGTCATGAAATGCCTCGAAAAAGACCGCACCCGCCGCTACGAATCCGCCAGCGGTCTCGCCCTCGACATCCGCCGCCACATCTCCGACGAACCCGTCTCCGCCGGACCACCCAGTGCTTCCTACAAGATCCACAAGTTCATCCGACGTAACCGAGCCAAAGTTGTCGCCGGTACAGTCGTCGCCGCCACGCTCGTCCTCGGTGTTGTCGGCACCACCGCCGGCCTTCTCTGGGCCCTCAACGAACGCGCCCGCGCCAACGACGCCGCCCAACTCGAACACGCCGCTCGCCTCGCAGCCCAACAGAACTTCGACAGCCTTCATGTCGTGGGAGGAATGCTCGGTCATGTCGGCAGATCAGAAGAAGCCGAGCCCTTCCTCCGCGAGGCAGTCGAAATGGGCTCCCGCCTCTTGCCCGAGACCTCGCCCAATCTCCTCGACGCCCGCGACACCCTCGCCGTCAACCACTGGCGCATGGGCAAGATCGACCTCGCCATCTCCTCGTACGAGTCCGTCCTCGCCATCCGCTCCCGCGAACTCGGACCTAACCACCCCGACACCCTCGCCACCCAAGCCAACCTCGGCGTCAACTACAAAGACGCCGGCCGCCTCCCCGAAGCCATCCGCACACTCTCCTACGTCGACACCCGCAACCGCATCACCCCCCTCCCCAGGCTCGACTTCGTCGGCCCCGCCCTCCTCGAAGCGCTCTCCGTCGGCGCCGACCCCTCCGTCCCAGAGCACCGCGAAAAGGCCAGCCTACTCGTCGAAGAACTCCTCCCGGCAATCCGCGCCGAACTCCCCGCCGGCTCGCCCGAACTCGCTTCCGGCCTCGCCCAGTGCGCCTCCACGCTCGCCCGCGTCCACGCATGGACCAAGGCCGAGCCCATCGCCCGCGAAGCCCTCCGCATCCGCGCCTCCGTCGCTCCCCTGGAATGGACCACCGCAAACTCCCGGTCCCTCCTCGGCGGGATCCTCCTTGCCCAAGACAACCTCACCGAAGCCGAGCCCCTCCTCCTCACCGGCTACCAAGGCCTCAAACGCCTCGAATCCTCTATTCCTCCCCCGGCACGCTTCCGCATCGGCGAAGCTCTCGACCGCCTCATCGCCCTCGCGACCCAAAAGGGAACCCCCGAGGACGCCGCCGCCTGGCGCACCGAACGCGCCAACTACCCCGCCTCGCCCCGCTAAACCCCGCACCTCGAAACTCTCCCCAAAATCGTGGCAGACCTCGCCCCACCCCGCCGCTTGGTGGCCGTCGTGAACGCGGTGCCTCCGTTCGGCCCGCCACCGACACAGTCACCTTCGTCCCCGGAGTTCGAGATGCCCAGTCCCACCCATCGTCCGCTCATCCCCCACGTCTCCCTCGCCTGCGCCGCCGCCCTTGCCTTCTCGCTCACCGCGGCACACGCCCAGTCCATCACCAACCTCGGCGTCCTCCAGCCCGACCACCAGTTCTCCATGGGCACCGCAGTCAGCGCCAACGGAAACGTCGTCGCCGGCGCAAGCTCCGCTGAGTTCTTCAGCCAGACCCGCTCGTTCACCTGGACCCAGGGCGGCGGCGCACAAGACATCGGCGCCGCCCCCGAAGCTCTGAACACCTTCGCTCAAGCCATCAGCGCCGACGGTTCCGCCGTCGCCGGTGCGTACTACTCCGCCTCCCGCGACCACGCCTTCCGCTGGACCTCCTCCGGCGGCGTCCAAGACCTCGGTGCACTCCCCGACGCCCCCCGCGGTGCCAACGCCACCGGTATCAGCGCCGACGGAAACACCGTCGCCGGTTCCAGCACCTCCCCCGACGGCGACCGCGCATTCCTCTGGACCGAGTCCTCCGGCATGCGGAGCCTCGGAACCCTTCCCGGTGGCACCTTCTCCTGGGGCTTCGCCCTCAGCGCTACCGGCAACGTCGTCACCGGCGTCGCCGATACCCCGGGCGCCGAACACGCCTTCATCTGGTCACCAGCCAACGGAATGCAAACGCTCCCCAGCGTCGGCATAGAACCCGCAGGTGGCTACTGCATCAACGCCGACGGCTCCGTCATCGCCGGCTACAGCGGCCTCTTCGCCTCACGCTGGGTCAACGGCTCCCCCGAATCCCTCGGCACCGTCCCCGGCGGCTCCTTCTCCGTCGCCTACTCCATCAGCGGTAACGGCCAGTTCGTCGGCGGCGTCAGCGACAACGCAGACGGTGACGCCCTCGCCTTCCTCTGGTCCTCCTCGCTCGGTATGGTCGACCTCAACACCTACCTCCCGTCCCTCGGCGTCGACCTCTCCAACTGGACCCTCACCACCACGACCGGAATCTCCTTCGACGGTCGCGTCCTCACCGGCACCGGCACCTTCGACGGCGAAGAACGCGGCTGGGTCGCCACCATCCCCGCACCCAGCGCAGCATCCCTCCTCGCACTCGGCGGCCTCCTCGCCTCCCGCCGCCGCCGCTGATCTCCCGCCGCAACCGAACAACGACCCCGCAGCCCCGGCGAAAGCCGGGGTTGTCGTTTGTTCTTCTCACAGACTCGCGCCCGCCTCCCCGCGTTGCCCCGAATCCCCCGTCGCCGTCGCCAAAAAACCTTACACTTCACTCCGATGCCGCGAGTGCAAACTCAGCCCGCGCGCCGCACGGAGCCCCCGATGAACGATCCCGACTTCCCAAACTCCGCTTCGCCCCGTGGCCCAGAACGCCCCTTCGAGCAATCCCAGGACGCAACCCTCATCCTCCCCACCCGCGAGGGCCCCGGCACCGTCATCGGCCCCTACAAAATCGTTCAAATGCTCGGCGAAGGTGGCTTCGGCACCGTCTTCATGGCCCAACAAGAACGCCCCGTCCGCCGCGCCGTCGCGCTCAAGATCATCAAGCTCGGCATGGACACCCATCAGGTCGTCGCCCGCTTCGAACAGGAGCGCCAGGCCCTCGCCCTCATGGACCACCCCCACATCGCACGCGTCCTCGACGCCGGCGCCACCGAATCCGGCCGCCCCTTCTTCGTCATGGAACTCGTCAAGGGCGAGCCCATCGTCGATTACTGCGATCGCCACAACCTCTCCGTCCAGGATCGCCTCGCCCTCCTCGCCCAGGTCTGCTCCGCCGTCCAACACGCCCACACCAAGGGCATCATCCACCGCGACCTCAAGCCCAGCAACGTCCTCGTCACCCTCCAGGACGGCAAGCCCTCCCCAAAGATCATCGACTTCGGTATCGCCAAGGCCACCAACGCCCGCCTCACCGAACACACCCTCTTCACCGAACACCGCCAACTCATCGGCACCCCCGAGTACATGAGCCCCGAACAGGCCGAAGGCTCCATGGACATCGACACCCGCACCGATGTCTACTCCCTCGGTGTCCTCCTCTACGAACTCCTCACCGGCTCAACCCCCTTCAGCGGCGGTGAACTCCGCTCCGCCGCGTTCGCCGAACTCCAACGCATCATCCGCGAAGTCGAGCCCCCCGCCCCCAGCACCCGCATCTCGCGCAACAGCGACACCCTCGCCAGCGTCGCCGCCAAACGCCACACCGAACCCGCCAAGCTCACCTCCCTCCTCCGAGGCGAGCTCGACTGGATCGTCATGAAGGCCCTCGAAAAAGACCGCCAGCGCCGCTACGAAACCGCCAGCGCACTCGCCGCCGACATCAGCCGCTTCCTCACCGGCGAAGTCGTCCTCGCCGCCCCACCCGGCGCCGCCTACCGCATCCAGAAGTTCGTCCGCCGCCACCGCGCCGCCGTCTTCTCCACCGCCGCCATCGCCGCATCGCTCGTCGCCGGCGTCGCCGCCTTCGCGTGGCAGGCCGCCGTCGCTCGTGACCAGCGCGACCGCGCTCTCGCCGCCGAAGCCGCAACCGCCACCAAGGCCGACGAACTCGGCCAGGTCTCCGCCTTCCAGGCCCGCATGCTCCGCGATATCGACGTCTCCGCCACCGGCGAAGCACTCCTCGCCGACCTCCGCACCCGCTTCGACTCCGCCCTCGATAAGGCCGCCGTCGCGCCCGCCGATCGCGCCCCACAGACCGAGACCTTCCGCAACCACCTCAACCGAATCAACCCCACCGACGCCGCCGCCGCGATGATCGAAGAGACCATCCTCAAACCCGCGCTCAAGGCAATCGACTCCGACTTCGCCACCCAACCCGCCGTCGCCGCCACCCTCCGCTCAACCCTCGCCAATCTCTACCAAGTCCTCGGCAACTACCCCGAAGCCATCTCCCTCCATCGAACCGTCCTCGCCACCCGACGCTCCGTCCTCGGACCCACGACCCCCTCTCCATCGACGCCCTCTTCGACCTCGCCGGTGCCCTTGAAAACAAGGGCGATCTCGCCGAAGCCGAACAGCTCCAACGCGAAACCCTCGAACGCATGCGAGCCGCCTTCGGCCCCGACCACCCCAAGACCCTCAGCGCAATGTCCGGACTCGGCTCCCTCCTCCGCGCTCTCGCCCGCTACGACGAAGCCGAACCCCTCCTCAAATCCGCCCTCGAAGGCCTCCGCCGCACCGCCGGCCCCGAGGCCCGCGACACCCTCGTCGCGATGAACACCTACGGCTACCTCCTCGTCGTCACCGGCAGACTCAAGGAAGCCGAAACCCTCTGGCGCGAATCCTACGAAACCGGCCGCCGCGCCCTCGGCCCCGATCACCCCGACGTCTTCATCTGGATGAACAACCTCGGTGCCCTCCTCTCCGATCAGGGCCGCCTCCGCGAATCCGAAGAACTCCAACGCGACGCCTACGAAAACTTCCGCCGCACCCGCGGCGAAGATCACCCCCAAACCATCCAATGCCTCAGCGGCATCGCCAGCGCGCTCCGCACCCAGGGCCGCTACCCCGAGGCCGAAGAAATCTCCCGCCGAATCCTCGAAGTCCGCCGCCGCGACCGAGGCGACGAACACCCCCTTACCATCGAGTCACTCGGCCAACTCGGCCTCACCCTCATGTACCAGCAGAAGTACGCCGAGGCCGAGCCCCTTCTCCGCGACCAGTTCTCAAAGCGACAACACACCCTCGGCCCCGATCACCCCGACACCCTCATCTCCCAGTCCAACCTCAGCCTCCTCCTCAAGAACGCTGGCAAGTTCGATGAATCCCAGGTTCTCACCCGCGACACCCTCGAACGCCGCCGCCGCATCCTCGGCGAAGACCACTACTTCACCCTCACCAGCGCCAGCAACTTCGTCGTCGATCTCCTCGACCGCCTGCAGTACACCGAAGCCGAAGCCCTCGCACGCGATGTCCTCGAACGCCGCCGCCGCGTCCTCGGCGAAGACCATCGCGACACCACGATCTCCCTCAACATCCTCGCCCAGGCACTCCGCCGCCAGCAAAAACTCGCCGAGGCCGAACCCTTCGCCCGCGCCGCCGCAGAAGGCGGCCGCCGCGCCATGGGCCCCGACCACCCCGACGCCCTGATCGCCTTCGTCAACCTCGCCGGCCTGCTCATCGAACTCGAACGCTACCCCGAAGCCCAGTCCATCCTCGACGACGCCCTCCCCAGCGCCACCCGCGTCACCGGCCCCACCAGCATCCTCACCCTCAACGCAACCATCATGCAGGCCGCTGTCCTCCGCGCCACCAACCAACCCCAGGCCGCCCTCGACCTCCTCGAACCCGTCGAAGACAGCGTCCGCGAACGAATGATCGGCCCCGGCGCCGCACGCCTCGCCTCATTCCTCCTCGAACTCGGCGCCGCTCGCGCCGCCCTCGCCGAAATCGACCCCCAGTTCACCATGGCCGAACAGAGCCTCCTCGAAGCACACCAGCTCTTCCTCAAACTCCGCGGCGAATCCCACCGCGAAACCCGCCGCGCCGCCGCCGCCCTCGCATCCCTCTACGACGCCCGCCACCGCCTCGACTCCACCCGAGGCGACGACGCCAAAGCCGCCACCTGGCGCGCCAAAGGCGACCCCGCCAAGTAGGCCCGCGCCCGCAACAACCCCAAACGCCTCCCCTTCACCGCGCCGCCCCACACTCCGGACACCGCGCGCCTTGACCCAACCCCGCCAGCGCATACCCGCACCCCCCGCACCGCTCCTCCTGCAACATCACCCGCTCGCGCCGCCACGCCCACCACGCCACCCCGCCGCACGCCAGCCCCATCCACCACAGCGGCATCACCGCCCACCTCAGCTGGTACACGCCGCCCACCGTCGGCCACCAGCAGAACCCCTCAAGCCCATCCGCGCTCTCCCGCCTCACCTCACTCCGCTGCGGCCCGCTCCCGCTCGCATCAAACGCGACCGCCACCCCGCCCTGCGCCACCATCACCGTCACCGACCGTGTCACTCCCACAACACCCACAACCCACCGACTCACCACCGTCGCCCCCATCAACACCGCACACGCGACCACGCACGCCCACTTCACGCACCGCGCTCGCCTCACCCCGCCCTCACTCCCCGCTCGCTCACCCATCCCGCACCCCGCCCACATCCCCCGGCGTGTTCACGTTCCGCACCTCGCGCTCCTCGCACCTCACCCGTGCCACCCCAGACCCCTCCATCGCCCGCACCAGCGAATACCGCCCCGCATCCAACGCCCCACGCAGCCGCGCCAGCGCCCGCTGCTCATAAATCCCCGCGCACACCTGCAGCCGATCCGTCTCGCACAACACCGCCTCCACATCTCCCCTCATCCCCGCCGCCACCCGCACCAACTCCCGCGCCCGCTCCACGCTGAACTCCGGCATATCCCCCGCCAGCACAAACACCGCGCCCCCACACGCCTCCAGCACCGACACCACGCCCCCCATCGGCCCCACACCCGGATACCCGTCCGCAATCTCCCCATCCCCGAGCGCACGCACCCGCGCATCGCACGCGCCCACCAGCATCACCCGCGTGCCAAACACCTCCCGCAACACCCCGATCGGCCGCTCCACCAACATCCCATCGCCCCACGGCTCGCGCAGCTTGTCCCGCCCAAACCG
>JBEIUO010000127.1:0-6673 GCA_040374335.1 Phycisphaeraceae bacterium | reverse complement strand
TGGCTCGCCGCGATGAGGGCTGTCGAGCATGACCAGCTCGTGCTCGACGTCTCCCCCGGCGCGAACCCTGGTACCGGTAGTTCGCCGACCGGTCTGCGCACGGCCGACGGCCAGCAGATCGAGTGGCCCATCCCGCTCGACAAGCTCACCCGCAAGCTCGCGGTGCCGAGCCAGGGGCGTCTGTACTACGTGCGGTACGCGATGAAGATGGGGTGGAGCATCGAGCGCATCCACGGGCTGACAAAGTTCGATCACTTCTTCCTCGACCAGATCCGCCAGCTCGTGAAGTTCGAGGACGTGCTCTGCGACTACAAGAAGCTCGAGGATGTTCCCGCGGAGGTTCTCTTCGAGGCCAAGCAGCTCGGTTACTCGGATGCTCAGCTCGCGAATCTCTACCTCGGTTCGCTCAACCCGGACTCCATCCTCAAGGTCCGCGAGCACCGCAAGTCGCTGGGCATCGAGCCGGTGTACAAGCTGGTCGACACCTGTGCCGCGGAGTTCGAGGCGCGCACGCCGTACTACTACTCGACGTACGAGAAGCCGCCCCGCCGTCTGGGCGCGGTGGCGGGATCGCCTTACCGGGGCGACGACGAGATCCGCGTGAGCGACAAGCAGAAGGTGATTATCCTCGGCGGCGGTCCGAACCGGATCGGTCAGGGGATCGAGTTCGACTACTGCTGCGTGCACGCGGCGTTTGCCGCGAAGGAAGTCGGGCTTGAGTCGGTGATGATCAACTCGAACCCGGAGACGGTTTCGACGGACTACGACACGAGCGACCTGCTCTTCTTCGAGCCGCTCACGCTCGAGGACACGCTGAACATCATCGAGCGTCTGAATGCGCAGGGGCTGCGGGAGCGCGTCGTGGACATCAGCCACGTCGACGGCGTGACCGCGCTGAACGAGTCCCGTATCGCGCACGATGTTGAGGACCGTGTGGGCGGGAAGTTCCAGGGCAAGGAACACTGCGAGATCCCGACCGATCTGATCGCGCAGCTCGAGGCCGCGTGCCAACACCGGATGATCCCCGCGCTGGGGATCGTCGACGCGAGCCGGTGGTACATGGAGAAGGATGGGAAGGAAGTCAACGGCGTGACGGTGAACGCCGTCGACCCCCACGGCAAGGTGTGGCTCGCGATGTTCCCCTCCGGGCCCAAGCCGCAGCTCGGACGCTTCGCGCTCGATCCAGAGCCGCTCTGGGAGAACTACTTCGACAACCTGCACCCCGAGGTCTGCCACCGCGTCGACGCGTGGCGCGCGGCTCCCACCGGTCTCGTGCTTGGTGTCGTCGTGCAGTTCGGCGGGCAGACGCCCCTGAATCTCGCGAAGGGACTGGTCGCGGCGGGCGCGCCGATTATCGGTACCAGCGTCGATTCCATTGACCAGGCCGAGGATCGCGACCGCTTCGACGCCCTGCTCACCAAGCTCAAGCTGCAGCGCCCCGCGGCGGGGATCGCTCGCTCCATCGGGGAAGCCGTCGCCGAGGTCCAGCGGATCGGGTACCCGGTGCTGCTGCGTCCGTCGTACGTGCTGGGGGGGCGCGGGATGGAGATCTGTTCGGACGAGAGCGCGTTGCGGAACTTCATCAGCACCGCGCTCAAGTCGGCCGGGTTGGATGAGGCCCCGGTGCTGATCGACAAGTTCCTCGACGGCGCGACCGAAGTCGACGTCGATGTGGTCGCAGACTTCCACCCGAATCGGTCGCACCGGCGGTCGAAGGCGCTGGTCTGCGGCATTATGGAGCAGATCGAGCAGGCCGGCGTGCACTCGGGGGACTCGGCGTGCTCCCTGCCGCCCGCGTCGCTGCCGCTCGATGTGCGCGAGCGCATCGCGGATCTCGCCAGGAACATCGCCCGCGAGCTCAAGGTCTGCGGCCTGATGAACATTCAGCTCGCGGTCAAGGACGGCGAGATCTTCGTGCTCGAAGTCAACCCCCGCGCCAGCCGCACGGTGCCGTTCGTCGGCAAGGCCACGCACATCCCGTGGCCGAAGATCGCCGCGAAGGTGATGATGGGCGCGTCGCTCGAAGAACTCGGCGCGGCCGAGCGCACCCTCCGCGGGTGCTACGCGGTGAAGGAATCGGTCTTCCCGTTCAACAAGTTCCCCGGTGTGGACGTTATCCTCGGCCCTGAGATGCGTTCGACGGGCGAAGTCATGGGGATCGATGTCAGCCTTCCAATCGCGTACGCCAAGAGCCAGATGGCGACGGGCAGCGAGCTGCCCACCGACCCGTCCAAGGGCGGCGTGTTTGTCTCCGTCCGTGCTCACGACCGCGCGGAGATCGTCGAGTCCGTCCGGTTGCTGATGTCGATGGGGTTCACGGTCTACGCGACCGAGGGCACCGCCGAATCGCTCCGCGCACACGGCGTCAACCCGCAGGTGCTCCAGAAGATCGGCTCTGGCGCGCGTCCCAACGTGCTCGACCTCATGAGCAACGGCCAGATCGCCTTCATCATCAACACCCCGACCCGAACGGGCTGGAAGACCGACGAGGGTCGCATCCGCGCGACCGCCGTTCGCCTGAACATCCCGATGCTCACCACGACCACCGCGGCCGCCGCGGCAGTCCGGGCGATCCAGGCCATGCGTCAGCACGGCTGGAGCGTTGCAGCGATGCAGGATTACAAGCGGTTGATGGAAGGCGGGGTGCTGGTGGAGGCCAGCCCTCAGTCCCCGGTGGGAGCGGTCTGAACGCGGGCACGGCCGGCGAAGAGCTTTGACAACGCGACGATGGCGACGCCGGGGATCAGCCACTCGTAACGGAGCTGCATGAAGCCCACCCAGTAGAAGGGTGCGGCGACCACCATGGCGGCGATCCAGACCCGCAGCATGCGGGTGGTCGGCTTGGCCGATTCGCCGAGCGGGGTTGCGCAGAGCCAGACGTACGCGGGGAAGACCAGCCCGTAGAACGCCATGAAGCCGCGGTACGCCAACTCAAATCCACCGAGGCCGTAGAGGCCTTGGGCGCCGATCGCGACGACGGAGACAAGCAGACCGGCGAGGCAGGGGGCGAGCGTCCAGAGGCGGGCGCGGGCGGGTGCGTCCGTGGGCATGTCCTTCGGGGCTTCGGCCACGGCCCAGGGGATGTGCGCGCCGATGGTGAACCCGAGCTGCGTGGCGAGGTGCGCGAGCACGACGGGAGCGAGCGAGATGCCCAGCGGCAGCCCGCGGGTTCCGTCGGTCGGGACTGCCGCGAAAGTGCCGTCGCGAGCGTAGAGGACGGTGAATGCGATCATGGTGGCGAAGAGCACGCAGAAGCCGAGGATGAAGGCGATGGTTCCCGGGTTTCCGGGGAGTCGCATGCGGGCCTCGTGGAAGGTGCGGTCGAGGTAGGGGCAGAAGGCAAAGCCGAAGGCGCAAACGAGGCCCAGCCCGCTGAGTTCGAGCTTGTGCGGAACTGCGTGTGCGAGCGCCGCCGGAGGGCCTTCGTGCCCGCTGCGGGCGGCGATGACCATGAGCGCCGCGGAGACCACCCAGCACGCGATGGAGGCGAGCCTGAGCAGGGCGGGTTTACCGTTGAGGGAGTGGACGCCGATGGCGACGACAACGGTTCCGAGAAGGACGGCGACCTGCTCCATGCGCATGGGCGAGGGCTGGATGAGGACGCCGACGAAGTAGGCCTGGAAGGCGATGGTAACGACAGAGAACGCCCAGACCATCGTGCGGTGGGCTTCGATGAAGCGAGCACTTGCGCCGGGGCGTGCGAGGGCGACGCCAAAGATGGCGGCACCGACGATGTTGGGGAGCGCGAACGCCACGTACCCGCCCCAGCCCAGGTCGCGGATCAGCAGGACGGGGAGGAACATCCCGATGCACCAGGTCCACGAGCACGCGAGGAAAGCGCCCCACCCGAGCACGCGAGACGCGGTGCCCGAAGAGGAGTCCTCGCCGGACCACGCCCTCGCTGGAAAGTCGTTCACCAAAGCCGCCTACAGGACTTGAACCTGCGACCCGTGCTTTACAAAAGCACTGCTCTACCACTGAGCTAAGGCGGCAGCGGGGAAGGGTAGGCAGCGGAGGGGGTGGGGGAGGCCGGGAGGGTCGGGTCCCGTACGATGGGTGTATGAGCATCTCCGACACGCGGTGGTTCGACGCGCACCTCGATCTGGCGTACATGGAGGCGGCCGGCCGGGATATGACGGTTGATCCCGACGTTGCGGGGGGTCCTGACTTGCCGGGGGCGGTGACGCTGCCGTCGCTCGCCGAGGGGCGCGTGCGGGCGTGCTTGGGGACGGTGTTCATCGAACCAGACGGGACTCCCGAGTCGATCGCGTACCCCACGGGGGATGCAGAGACGGCGCACCGGGTCGGGTGGCACCAGGTGGAGATCTACAGGCGGTGGGAGCGGGAGGGGCGGGCGGCGCTTCGTCGGTTTGGCGCGGCGAAAGCGGGCGGGCTTGCGTCCGACCGGCTGAACATCGGGATTCTGGTGGAGGGCGCGGATCCGATCAGGACGCCCGCGGAGCTACCTCGGTGGGTGGAGGCGGGAGTGGTGGCCGTGGGGCTGGCGTGGGCGAAGGCATCGAGGTATGCCGGCGGGAACGTGACGCGGCTGGGACTGAGCTCGCTCGGGCGCGAGCTGGTGGGGGAGCTCGACCGGCTGGGGGTGGTCCACGACGCGAGTCACCTGTCGGACGCGGCGTTTGAGGAACTCTGTGGTTTAACAAGCCGGCCGATCATCGCGAGCCACTCCAACTGCCGGGCCCTGGTGCACGATGGTCGCGCGGACGAGGACGGGGTGCCGGCGTTCCAGCGTCACCTGCGCGACGAGCAGATCCGGGAGATCGCCCGGCGAGGCGGGGTCATCGGGGTGAACGTTTTCTCGCCGTTTCTGATCCGCGGGGGGACGAGGGAGCGGCGGGCGACGGTCTGGGAGTGGTGCGACCACGTGGAGCGGGTGAGCGCGCTGGTGGGGGACCGCCGGCACGTGGGGCTGGGGACGGACATGGACGGGGGGTTCTCGGCGTCGCGGCTGCCGGAGGGGGTGGGACGCCCGGCGGATCTTGGGAAGCTGTTGGAAGGGCTGAGGGCGCGAGGGTTTACCGACGCCGATCTGGAGGCGTTCGCGTGGGGGAACTGGGCGAGGTTTTGGGGGCTGGATTAGACGAGGGCGAGGACGTCGGACCAGTTCATCGCCTGGGAGGGGGGACGAGCCTGGACGAAGGTGACCTTGCCGATACCGTCGGCGCTCTTGCCGATGACGACGGTGCCGCGCTGGGAGACGTTGAGATCGGCCCAGTAGAGTCCGTAGGCCTTGCAGATCTGGCGGTGCATATCACCGAGGAGAACCTGGCGGTAGCCCTCTTTTTCGGCCCAGGCCTTGTTGGCGGCGAAGGAATCGCAGTTGATGCCGACGACGGTGGCGCCCTTCTTGGACCAGGCGTCGAAGTCGCTGTCGATGCACTTCATTTCGGAGGAGCAGACGCCGGTGAAGGCGAGGGGGACAAAGCACAGCACGACGTCCCCTTTCTTGACATGGTCGGAGAGCCGCCATTCCTGCCGGTTTTGGTCGGTGAGGGTGAAATCCGGGGCGATTTCGCCAACGGAGATAGGGCTGGGGCGGGGTGGGAGTTGGGCGTTGTTCATGGGGTGGAATCCTCAGTGTGGGCAGGTGCAAAGACGGTGTAGAGTAGGTTCGTTTCCCGCGAAGATCGGGAGTCAGTTGGACACGCAGCGGGTGGATTTGGTATGCTAGCGAGCCAGGTCGTGGACAATCGGAGGGAATCGATTGGACAGCATCGCGGCAGTCGCCCGCGTGGAGCCTGAGATGTCGTTTGCAGATACCCATCGCCCGCAGAGTGTGTCGCCGGTTGCCGGTGGCGAAGGTCTTGCTCCGTCGCTCGAAGCCCGGTACGCGGAGGTCTGTGACCGCGTCGCGGCGGCGGCGAAGAAGGCTGCGCGTCGGCCGCAGGATGTCATCCTCGTGGCGGTGACGAAGAACGCGGAACCGGAGCACATCCGCGAGCTGATCGCGATGGGGCATCGGGACTTCGGCGAGAACCGAGTGCAGCAACTGGTGCAGCGGGCGTCGATGATCGCGGAGTGGCTGGGGCGGCAGCGTCGGTTTCCGACGTCGCGTCAGGTGCAGGGGGATGATGCGGGCAGCCTGCTGTTTGTCCCGGGGAGCGAGAGCGACCTGGGGGCGAAGGCAGCGCAGCCCGGGGGTAAGGACGGGGTGCGGTGGCACATGATCGGCCACCTCCAGCGGAACAAGGCGAAGAAGGTGCTGGAGTTCACGAGGCTGGTGCACTCGGTGGATTCGCTGCGACTGGCGGAGGAGCTGCAGGCGGCGGCGATGCGGCGGGACCAGATGGTCGAGGTGTTGCTGCAGATCAACTGCTCGGGGGAGACCTCGAAGTTTGGCTGCGCGGTGCCGGCGGCGGGTCCGCTGGCGGAGCAGATCGAGACGATGGTCAACGTGCGGCTGCGCGGGGTCATGACGATGGCGGCGCCGAACGCGAGCGAGGACGAGACGCGTCGGTGCTTTGCGCGTTGCCGGGATCTGTTCGATGAGATCCGTGGGCAGGTGAGCGATCCGCGTCGGTTCAACATTCTGTCGATGGGGATGTCGGGCGACTACGAGATCGCGATCTCGGAGGGCGCGAACATTGTTCGTGTGGGGAGCGCGATCTTCGGGAACAACCCGGTGGCGGAGAGCCCCGAGGAGCCCGAAGAG
>JBEIUO010000358.1:0-3862 GCA_040374335.1 Phycisphaeraceae bacterium | reverse complement strand
GCTCCATCCTGCTCGTTGCCGCCTGCGGCGGGGTCGTGGTCGCCCGTGAGACAGCTCCTGTAGGTCATGATTGGGCAGGCACTTACGGAATAGGACCAAGTTGTGCTCTTTTTGGTATCGCCCTGGTCTCCTGCTTCGATACCATTTACGTGAACGTCCAGCCGGCGGCCTTCACCTCCGCGCTGCTCGCCCTCTGCCTGCCCCTCGTGCCGACAGCTGCGAAGACGAGCGCGGATGAGTGCCGATGACCGTGGCGCACACCCCGGAGACTCATCATGACTGTTCACGCTCCATCCGTCCGCCTCTACGACGGTGATGCCGACGCGCTGTTGCTCGCCGACACCGCCCCCGAACGCATCACGCTTCTCCCGGGCGGCGCCGATCGCGTCGATCGTCCCGAAGACGCCACCGAGCGCATCCGCATCATGTGGGGTCAGGAGCTCCTCCGCGATCTCCTCGACGGCCGCTACCGCACCGTCGTCTGCGGTGTCAACGACGCCGACAACACCCGCGGCGTCATCAGCCAAATCTGCGACCTGGTCTCCACCAGCCAGTGGTCCGCTCGCTCGGTCACCAGCTACGCCCGGATGTTCCACGAGTCCGCCGCGGTCCACGCCGCCGGTGACAAAGAGCCTTACGTCCTCAAGTTCGATCTCGATCAGATCCTCATCCTCGCGATACTCAGGCCCAAAGGCCGGGACTTCTTCACGCTCCACGATCTCTCGCGGGGTATGCGCACCGTGGTCAAGATGATCCGCGATCGGCGCGACCGTTGGCCCGTGGCGAGCGTCTCGTTCCTCAACGCCAAGGCGAACCGACTCGTGAACGCCGATGGCGTCGAGCCGTCGTTCGAATCCACGCTTCGCACGATGTACGAGGCCGGTTTCCGGGGTGATATCTACACAAGCCCCGCGATGTGGAGCGCCGGCAACATGGGTGTCTTCCCCAGCTATCCGTTCCCCGAGGGCATCGAACGCATGCGCGACGGCAGCAGCTGATCATCCGACCTTGAGCAACTCGTTGGCGAGTTCGACCGCGCCCCACGCGCTGCTGACCGTTCCGTGCGCGCCGATCTTCTTCCAGAGGTCCGGCGCGATCGCCAGCGCGGGGCCACCCACCAGCACCGTTGGTGCCGATGCGCCCAGGCACCGCAGTGATTCCACGGCGTTCGCCAGCGGGCGGAGTTGCACCGCCAGCGTTGCGGACAACGCCACGACGTCGGCGCGGAAGTCGACCACCGCGGAGATCAGGTCCTCGCCCGGCACGTTCGGGCCCAGGTTCACGGTGCGGTATCCCTCGAGCTCGAAGGCGTCCGCCACCATCCGCAGGCCGATGTCGTGCGAGTTGCCCTCGACCGATGCCGCGAGAACCGACTTGCCGTTCCTCGCGGCGGGCTTCGCGAACGCGAGGATCTGCGCGAGGGCCGTTTGCATCGTGGTGGTGCAGGCGTGCTCCTCGGGGATCGTCAGTTCGCCCCGGTGCCACAGCCGTCCGACCTCGCGGAGCGCGGGGCAGATCACTTGTTCGTGGGCCGTGCGAATCGTCATCCCTGCGCGGACCGCGTTGACCACCAGCGCGCAGGCTTCCAGCCGCTCTCCTTCGAGCGAGGTGACGAGCACTTGGGCCGCGAGGCGTGAACACTCGTCGCGTCCCTCAAGGTGCGGGTGCTCCACCATCGCTACCGGACGCTGGAACGACGCGAAGGTTTCGCCGATCCACGCGCGGTCTTCATCCGGGACGGAACGGAGGACCTCGGTCCGGAGGGCGTGGGCGGCCGCGTCCATGTCCGTGATCGGGATGCCTCTGCTGGAGAACGCGTCGATCATCCACGACAGTTGGCGATGGAAGATCGCGGGGGTCTCGAGCTCTGCCGCCGCCGCGAGTTCTCGCACCGCCGAGACCAGGTGGGCACGCCACTTGATGGCCGGGTGGGGCTGGTACCTGACCGCGAAATCCGGGTGGTCGCCGAGCAGTCGGCGAGCGGCGCGTGAGGCGATTTCCTCTCCTTCATTCAGGAGAAGCTCGCTGAGCAGTTGAGGGTGAAAGTCCTGGTCTGCCACGCCACGATCCTAAGGGAGAAGACGCCTCCCATGCAAGGTTCGGCGGTGCGGGGCGAGCGGATGCGGGTTTCCCGGGGAGAGTAACCGCTCTCGGACCATGAAAAAACCCCTCCCGCGAGGGGGAGGGGTTTGGGGATTCAACGGTTTTGGCCGGTGATTACTTCTTCGCGGCCTTGTACTCGTCGAGGGCGGCCTTGAACTCGGTCTTGGCTTCCTCGGGGACGCCGGGGCCCATCTCGTCGATGAGCTTGAGGGCGGCTTCCTGGCTGGCGATCGCGCCGTCCACGTTGCCGCTCTTGAACTGGGCCTTCGCCATGAGCGACAGCAGGGCCGGGTGGTCCTTGTTGTCGTTCTCCTTGCGGTGCAGCTCGGCGGCCTTGGTGGCCATGCTGACGACGAGGGCGTAGTCGGGGGTCTTGAAGTCGGTGCCCTCGAGCATCATCGAGGACATGGCGTACAGCATCTGCGCGTTCTCCTTCGCCGCGCCCTCGCTGAGTTCCTTCGCGAGCTTGGTCGCGCCGGCCTCGTCGGACTTGGAGAGGAGCATGAAGCGGGTGACGCTGAGTTCGAGCTTGGCGTCGTCGTCGGTCTCGCCGGCGGCGATTTTGTCGAGTTCGGCGAGGGCTTCGGCGCTCTTGCCTTCTTCGTTGAGCTGCATGACTTTCATCATGGCTTCCTGGCGCTCGGCCATCTTCTTCTCGGCGGCGGCGCGGATGGCCTCGGCCTTCGAGGCGTCGTAGGTGCCGGCGTAGACGTCGGCGACGACCTGGTCGAGGCCTTCCATCGGGTGGCCGATCCACTCGATCTTGCCGGTCTTGCCGACGACGAACGCGGTCGGGATGCCCTGCGAGCCAGAGGCTTCCATCCACGTCTTGGCCATGTCGCCTTCGCCGGTGTCGGCGGCGACGTTGTATTCCATCTTCTCGCCCATGTTGGTCACGAACTTCTCGACCTTGGCGATGTAGTCCGTGCCCGTCTCGCCCGGCTGCGTCTCCCACACGCTTACGCCGATGACGGTGACCTTGTCCTTCATTTCCTTCGCGAGCTTGGTGAGATGGGGAATGGTCCGACGGCAGGGGCCGCACCAGGTCGCCCAGAACTCGACGACGTAGACCTTGTCCTTCTCAAAGGTCTTGACCTCCGTGCCCTTCACCCACTTCGCGAGCTTCAGGGCCGGCGCGGCGTCGCCCGCCTTCAGCGCGGCCGTCGGCGCGGCGGCTGCTTCCGGCTGCGGATCGGCGGCCACCACGGGGGCGTCCTGGGCAATCGCGGCCTGTGAGACAGCAAGACCGGCAACAAGGCCGAGAACAAGCGAGCGCTTCAGCGACATTCGGAGGTACTCCCGGGCCGGCACATGCAGCGGCCCGTTGGGGTTTGGCATGGCCTCGCGAACATCGTCGCAATGAAGGGCCTGCCGAGACTTCAAGGATAGACGAGCGGTAGTGATGCCGGTTCCGGGCGCGGGCCGAAGAATACCTCATGCCCCCCGCCCAACCCGCACAAGATCCGAAAACGCCCGCCGCTCCAGCGACAGCGGCGTCGGGCGCCGCCGCGTGGGCAAAGGTCTTCGTGGTCGTGGCCGTGCTGCTGATGGGGGCGGGGTTGGCGGCCCCGCTGCTGACGGGCGAACCTGGCGGGGTCGGCGGGGCGAGGACGCTCGCGATGGGGGATCCGGTGGGGGCGGATGCGGACGGGAACAAGCTTCCGGACTTCTCGCCGGCGGTATTCCGGCTGGGGTGTTCGTTCGTCGCGGCGTTCTGCCTGGCGTACGCGATGCGGGCGTTCTTTCGGCTGGCGATTCT
>JBEIUO010000192.1:0-5653 GCA_040374335.1 Phycisphaeraceae bacterium | reverse complement strand
GTCCTGGCGGTCTGCTTCGCGGACTTCGACTGCTCGGGCGGCGTGGACAGCGACGACACGATCGCGTTCTTTGCCGAATGGGATGCGAACGGACCCAACGCGGACGTGGATGGAAGTGGCGGGGTGGACAGCGACGACGTCATCGTGTTCTTCGCTCAGTGGGACGTGGGGTGTTAAGAGTGGATTGAAGGAGCAACCTGCGCGCCCGGTAGCGGTATATTCGGGCTCAACGGGAGGTTGATCATGGGTGCACGCTCCGGTATCGCCGCGCTGCTTCTCTGCTCCGGCTTCGCTTCTGCGCAGGTGTGCGAGAACCAATGGGTCGCGCCAGCGCCGGGGCTGGCGGTCTCCGGGATGCCGGGGTGGGTGCAGGCGATCAAGGTTTTCGGCGGTGACATCTTTATCGCCGGGCAGTTCTACTCGTCGGGTGAGACTGATCTCGGGTCGGTGGCGCGTTGGAACGGCACGCAGTGGGCTCCAGCGGGAGAGCTTCCCGGATTCGTGTACGACCTTGAGACGTTTGGCACGGGTGCGAACGAGCGGTTGTATGCCGCGGGATCGTTCTTCGGTCCCGGTGGCGCGACGGACGCGGGCGTACGTCGTTGGAACGGCGTGGCGTGGGAGTCGGTGGCGGGTCCTGACGGCACGGTGGTGGACCTGCACGTGCACACGGATTCGACGGGGACGTATCTCTACGCGTGCGGCAACTTCACGACGTGCGGTGGCGTGCCGATGCCGCGGATCGCGAAGTTCAACGGCACACAGTGGTCGGTGGTGAGCGGGGCGAACGGGCTGCAGAACATCACGCCGAACACGATGACGTCGGTGTCGACGGGGTTTCGAGCGGGGCTGAATGTGGGCGGGTGTCCGCTGCTTTCGACGCAGAACATCGTGCGATTCAACGGCAGCACGTGGACCAACGACAACGTCGGGGGCGGCTTTGTCGAGGTCGTCAAGCTCGCGACGCTGGGCTCTGACATCTATTCGGCGCTCTCGTTCTCGCAGGGTCTGTATCGCGCGACGGGGTCGGGCGCATGGTCGAGCGTCCCGGGGTTCACGCCCAACGCCTACGGCGGAACCGTCTACACGCTCCACCTTCACGCCGAGTCGACGGGCGCTTCGCTATACGCCGGTGGAGACTTTCAGACCTTCGGCGTGGGAGACTCGAGTCCTATCGGGCTCGGCGCGTTCAACGGCACGAACTGGCGCGCCATCCGTCCAAACGGCTGGCAGGTTGGGCCGTTCGCTCGCGCGGGCGCGATTCGTTCGCTGGGGGTCGCTCGCGGACGGCCGGCTTCTCATCGGCGGCGAGTTTGACGGTGTGCGGCAGACGGCCTCGGATACCGGGCAGCCGCTGCCGCCGCCGACGATTCTGATGAACTCGATCGGCACGTGGGACGGCGCTGCGTTCGCGGCGCTGGGCGAAGGCGTGACGTCTCCCGGTGTGCGTGCGGTGTACCGGCGAGTGGTGAACGGGTCGGAGCAGGTGTTTGTCGGCGGTGCGTTCCGTGGCGCGGGGAGCGAGGCGTTCTCGTACTTCGCGAAGTTCGAGAACGGCGTGTGGACGCAGCCGCTGGCGGCGCTGAACGGCGCGGTGAAGCAGATTCTGCCGTACCTTGGCGGCCTGGTGCTGGTGGGGGACTTCACGCACGTGGGGGCGGCCCCTGTGCCCGGGATCGTGCGGATTGATGCGGCGGGGGCGGTGGTTCCGTTGCCGTCCCTGTCGTCGCGGGTGTCGTTCGCGGCGGCGGGCATGTTCCAGGGCACGGAGATTCTGTGTGTCGGCACGACGGGGGCGGGTGCGTCGTTGCTGCGGCTGCAGAATGGGGGGTGGACGACCACGATCGGGATTGGCTCGCCGGTCGTGGACGTGGCGATCGCGCCGGATGGAACGAGCGTTGTGGCGTCGTTCCAGGGGACGGGCGGCGGGCGGGTGTTCCGGTGGAACGGTGCTACTCAACAGGAGATCCTGTTCCCCGGCGCGTCGCCCACACCGACGCAGCATCGCAAGCTCGCCTTCCTTCCGGGATCGCCGGCGACGCTGTACTCGGTGGGGTTCTTCTTCGCGAACAACCGCCAGGGCAACCTCGCACGCGCGGACGCGAACGGCTTCACGCTGCTCAACACCGAGACCTTTAACATCTTCGACGTTGATGTCTTCGACGACGGCAGCGGCCCGCGGCTGCTGGGGCTGACTCGTGCCGCGCTGCCGACGGGCGTTGCGTCCGTGGTGCGGTGGAACGGGACCGCGTGGGAGTCGATGGGCGAGTTCAACGGCCCGGTGTACGCGACGGCGCAGTACGAAGCCGAGGGTGCGCCGCGACTGCTGGTGGGTGGCGACTTCACGCGTGTGGGGAGCGCGCTGGTCGGCGGGTTGGCGGTGTTCGACGTGTGCACGTTCTGCGCGGCGGATGTGAACCGCGATGCGCGTGTGGACAGCGACGACGTGATCGAGTTCTTCGGCCTGTGGGACACGAGCGACACGAGGGTGGACTTTGACGCGAGCGGCGGCGTGGACGGGGACGACATCATCGAGTTCTTCGGCCGCTGGGATTCGGGGTGTTGAAGGAAGTGCGAACAGAAGCCTGATCGGTGATCGGAGGGGCGGCGGGCGCACTACTATCTCCCTTTCTCCAAGGGAGTCACTTCATGTCCTGGTTGAAGGTCTGCGAAGCGTTCAAGTCCCCGGTTGGCCAGCCCGTGACGATCAAGGGTTGGGTGCGCACGAACCGCGAGAGCAAGGCCGACGGCGGTCTGTGCTTCGTCGCGGTGAGCGACGGCACGGCGTTCGATCCGATCCAGGCTGTGTGCCGCGGCAACCTGGGGAACTTCGCGGAGATTCAGAAGTTGAACACGGGGTGCGCGGTGGAGATCACCGGGCAGCTTGTGGCGAGCCAGGGGAAGGGGCAGTCGGTTGAGGTGCTGGTGGACGGTGCTTCGGGCGGCTCGGTGACGGTGACGGGCTGGGTGGACAACCCGGACACGTACCCGGTGAGCAACAAGCGGCACACGTTCGAGTACCTGCGTGAGGTGGCGCACCTGCGGGTGAGGACGAACACGTTCGGCGCGGTGGCGCGGATGCGGCACTGCCTGTCGATGGCGATTCATCGGTTCTTCCATGAGGGCGGGTTTTACTGGGTGCATGCGCCGATCATCACGGGGAGCGATTGCGAGGGCGCGGGGCAGATGTTCCGCGTGAGCACGCTGGACCAGATGAACCTGCCGCGGACGCCGGAAGGC
Source organism: Phycisphaeraceae bacterium (assembly GCA_040374335.1). Classification (GTDB taxonomy): domain Bacteria; phylum Planctomycetota; class Phycisphaerae; order Phycisphaerales; family UBA1924; genus JBEIUO01. Next base: position 2,413 of record JBEIUO010000192.1, on the reverse strand, counting down.
GCGATTGACTACGAGCAGGACTTCTTCGGCAAAGAGACGCATCTTACGGTGTCGGGGCAGTTGAACGTGGAGACGTACTGCTGTGCGTTGAGCAACGTGTACACGTTCGGGCCGACGTTCCGAGCGGAGAACAGCAACACGACGCGGCATCTGGCTGAGTTCTGGATGGTGGAACCGGAGATGGCGTTCTGCGATCTGCAGCGTGACAGCGAGATCGCGGAGGCGCTCTTGAAGTACTGCATCAACGCCGCGCTGACCGAGCGTGCGGACGACATGAAGTTCTTTGAGGAGCGGATCGAGCCGGGGATCACGGCGCGGCTGAAGCACGTGCTGGAGACGCCGTTCGTGCGGCTGCCGTACACGAAGGCGATCGAGATTCTCACGCAGGCGCAGGCCTCGGGGAAGAAGTTCGAGTACCTGGTGAAGTGGGGGACGGATCTGCAGACGGAGCACGAGCGGTTCCTGACGGAAGAGCACTTCAAGAAGCCGGTGATCCTGATGAACTACCCGAAGCAGATCAAGGCCTTCTACATGAGGCTGAACGAGCCGGGGACGGACGGAGCGCCGGGCGACACGGTGGCGGCGATGGACGTGCTGGTGCCGAAGATCGGCGAGATCATCGGCGGCAGCCAGCGCGAGGAGCGGTTGGAGAAGCTCGACGAGCGGATCGCCGAGTTCAAGCTCCCGGCGAAGGAGTACTGGTGGTACCGCGACCTGCGGCGCTACGGCACGGTGCCTCACGCGGGCTTTGGGCTGGGGTTCGAGCGGCTCATGCTGTTTGTCACGGGCATGCAGAACATCCGCGACGTGATCCCGTTCCCGCGTGCGCCGAAGCAGTCGGACTTCTGATTCAGACCGTGCGGCACTCGATGAACGTGCACTCCCTGAGTGTCGCGGAGACCGCGCGGGCACGCGGCGCGAGCGCGAAGAGTTCGGCGTTGAGCGCGGGGACGTACAGGCAACTGCCGCTGCCGGTGATGTGCACGCGCCGGCTCAGGGCTCGCTCCAGTTCCGACGCGATCTGGGCGAGCGCGGGCGCCACGTGCGTCGCGGCGGGGGCGAGGTCGTTGAACGGTGACATGGCGAACGGCCCGAGGCGGCGCGCGGTGTCGTGCGTGGCGTGCGCGAGGGACGCGCGGGTGGCGAAGTCGCCAGCGGGGGCGGGGAGCGAGTCGAAGGCGCAGTAGACCGCCTGGGTGTTGCAGCCGAAGGGCGGCACGACCAGCAGCGCGGCGAGGGGGACGTGCTCGACGCGGGTGATGCGTTCTCCGAAGCCCTCGACGATTGCCGGGCGGGGTGTGGGGCCGTGGGTGTCGCAGAAGAAGGCGACGTCCGAGCCGAGGGACATCGCCATGTCGACGAGTTGGGCGGGGTCCATGTCCGGCGCAAACTGGGCGCGGAGTGCGCGGAGGACGGCGGCTGCGTCGCTGGATCCGCCGCCGAGGCCGGAACCGACGGGGATGCGTTTGAGGACCTCGATACGGGCGGGGCAGGTGCGGCCGAGGGCGGCCTCGAAGGCGAGGTGGGCGCGGAAGGCGAGGTCTTTGTGGATGGGCCAGTCGATGGGGGAGGGGCGGGGGGCGTCGGGGGCCCAGTAGAGGGCGAAGTCGGTGCCCGAGGAGGCGGGGGTGACGAAGACGTCGTCGGCGAGGGAGAGGGGGACGAACCAGGATGCGATGGGGTGGTAGCCCTTGGGGGGAGCGGGGGGTGCGACGGCGAGGGCGAGGTTGAGTTTGGCGTGGGCGTGCACGAGCATTGTGCGGTGAGCGTACGCTGTGAGCATGAGCGCTTCACATGCGACGGTCAGGGACTTGGTTGACGTGATGGGCCGGATTGCGCCCCTTGAGTTTGCGGAGTCGTGGGACCGGGTGGGCCTGCAGGTGGGGGATCCGGACAAGCCGCTGAGGGGGCCGGTGCTGCTGACGATTGATCTGACGCCGGCGGTGCTGGAGGAGGCGATCGGGCACGGCGCGGGGGCGATCGTGGCGTACCACCCACCGATCTGGGATCCGCTGAAGCGGTTGACGGCGGGGTGCGTTTCGGAGCGGATCATTCTGAGGGCGATCGAGTCGGGGATGGCGATCTATGCGCCGCACACGGCGCTGGACGCGGTGCCGGGGGGCGTTGCGGACTGGCTGTGCCAGGGGCTGGCGGAGACGGGGTCGATGGGTGCGGACGTGCGGATGACGGGCGATTGCCGCGCGTTGACGCCGCTGGCGCGGAAGCGGCCGACGGAGGAAGTGAAGATCGTGACATTCGTGCCGCACGCGGAGGCGGATCGGGTGCGGGAGGCGTTGGCGACGGCGGGGGCGGGGATCATCGGGAAGTACCACGTGTGCTCGTTCGAGCAGTCGGGGCACGGGACGTTCTTTTGGGAGCGAGGGGACGAAGCCGGCGGCGGGCGTGGCGGGGG